>NZ_JBQHWK010000022.1:0-39669 GCF_052064015.1 Collinsella sp. HCP3S3_D1 | reverse complement strand
CCGGAAGCTAAGCCCCATCGCGCCGAGAGTACTGCGGGGCCAGCCCGTGGGAGGCCAGGGCGCCGCTGACCGGTGGACGGCACCGAGCCGTGCGCTTGGACTGAGAAGGGGGAGGCCTCGCGGCCTCCCCCTTTTTCGTTTGGGCGTTGTAAACTTAAAGCCCCTACGGCTTAATTGTCTTTTCTATTTGAAGAAAATAAAACGAATGACCAGCGCGATTGCCGCGATGGCAATGATCAAGAGCGCGATTTGGAGCCGGTGCTGTTTGCGTCGTCTGCTAGACGATATAAATATCGATTTTCCTTGCTTCGGCGTCTCTAAATAGCGGGCAGAATGCGTTAGGGTCTGCTTAGGGCGAGGCTCTCTTCGTTGTTGCTTAGCGGGTGTTTGGGCCTGCTCCTGGTTGCATGCGCTGTTTTTGGATAAGGGGGCATCTTTGAGATACGCCGATTCGCTCGGTGCGACGCCCATATGTTTGCGACCTGATTGAGATTCTTCAAGGGTTTGATAACGATTGCGAGTTACATATTCAGGCTCTGTATCGTCAATAGGCTCTTGGGAAATATGGGGACGATGGTAGCGTATGGTCTGCGGATAGGTTGATTTATCGTTCTGCATCTGATCATACGAATTGTCGGAGGCTTGATCGTCCATGATGCCCTTAGGTTGTCATTAATATTGTGTATACGCTCATTGTAAGCCCCAGCTTTGTTTAGCTAGGGCACATTTGGTATTTAAGGCACGGTTCAAAGAACCTTGACCTCATTAAATCTTAGTCATATAGACTTAGATATGCTTATAGATAGAGACTCAAAAAACTTTATATCAAAATGTATATATAAGAAATGGATGGGCATATATTAAAGCGTCAAAAGAAGTCCCTGCCACCTAGAAGATGGCTCGGCAGTCCCTTAAAGGAGTGGTAGTCATGGCAAGCATGGTTCCTTATCGTTCGGTTTTTGGTGTTCGTCCCTCTGCTAGCTCGTTGTTCGATCTGTTTGATGATATGACCGATCTGGCAAACAACTCGATCGCCTCCAAGGCGTTTCCCGTTGATGTTGAGGACAGGGGCGACGGTTACGAGGTCAAGGCTTATTTGACCGGCGTCGCGAAGGACGACATCGACGTTGAGCTCAATGAGGGTCGTCTTTCCATTAGCGTGAATGTTGAGGAGAGCGAAGAGAACAAGGACAAGAACTACCTGCAGAAGGAGTTTTGCTCTTACAGCGCGACGCGCGGTGTGTACCTGAAGGATGCTTCGAGCGAGGGCCTTTCTGCAAAGTATGCTGACGGCATCCTTACCGTTACGGTTCCTAAGATTGTCGAGAAGAAGAACGTTACGAAGATTTTCATCGACTAACGTTATCGGCTATTAACATCGGTTCCTGAGTTAAGGGGGCTGGGAAGCGATTCCCGGCCCCCTTTTCTATTTGAGACGGCCTACTGAATGGTCATGGGCCGATATTGCCCGGCGGGACGTATTGTGAGTTTATGTGGCCCCTCAACGCGGGTGGCGGTGCTACCAAGCTCGTTGTCGAGTGTTGCCCCAAGTGAGCTTGCGTAGCTTTTGACGGTAAGGCTTGGGCGATTGTTGTCTTGGCTAATGTGCATCGCGATAAGCTGCTCGGTGCGATCGGTTACCAGCGCGCGTGCGGCATCGGCGGCCTGATCGTTGGAGAGATGCCCTTTTGCAGACAGGATGCGCTCCTGAAGAAAGCGAGGATAGTCTCCTTGACGCAGCATGGCTACATCGTGGTTGCTTTCGAGCGCGAGAATGCGACAGTCCTTGAGCGTATCGATGGCATGCTTCGACAACTCGCCGGTGTCGGTGGCAAAGCCAACCGAATCACCCTGGGCATCAAAACGGTAGCCGACAGGATTGACGACGTCGTGCGATGTCGAATACGTTTGAATGTGGACCCCGGCAATAGAGAGGGCGTCACCTGGGTCGAATTCCTCAACAGACAGATGTGCGAGGCTTTCCTTTGATGCGAGCGTGCCCCTGCTGGAAAAGACCGGTCCGTTCCAATGTTTACACCACACCTCAAGCCCCTTAATGTGGTCGCTGTGCTCATGGGTGACAACAAGGGCGGACATGTCGTCTGCCGAAAGGCCGAGCTCGGCCATGCGTTTGAGCGTTTCGCGGCGGGACAGTCCGTCATCGACCATAATGAGCCCCTGCGGGCCCTCGATGAGTGCGCAGTTGCCTTTAGAGCCGCTGCCGAGGATATGAAGGTGCAGGCGAGACATAAGATTCCAAAGGATACAATGAGTGCTGACGAATAGAGGAGGAAGCGAATGCCAACGGTATCACAGCATTACGGACACCATGCCGTACCCGGGGCAGTCGATGAGACCCGGACGAGGCAGCAGGCAGCTCCTGTGGTGCTCATGGTATCAGGCGGTGCGGACTCGACGGCACTGCTTCTTATGGCGTGCACATCAAAGCTGGATATCCAAGATGGACGCGGCGTTGCCCCCATTGCTCGCGAGCGCCTACATGTGCTTCATGTAAACCATCACCTGCGAGGCAAGGCATCCGACGGCGACGAGGCCTTTGTGCGCGAGCTCTGCGCACAATATGGCTTGCCGCTGTGCGTGGAGCACGCCTATTTTGATGAGGAGTCGGGCAATATCGAGGCGGCTGCGCGCGAGGTGCGTTATGCCGCGGCGCGAAGGTATGTTCGCGAGCTTTGTGCCAAGATGGGGGTGCCGAGAACGGCGGCGCGCATCTGTACTGCCCATACCTCTTCAGACCGCGCGGAAACATTTTTGATGAACGCCATTAAGGGGTCGGGCCCTGCTGGGCTCTCGAGCATTCCCCGCCGAAGGAATATTGTGGTACGCCCCTTGCTCGACCTAACTCATGGCGAGCTTGTGGGCTATCTGCAGGTGCATGGTCAGCCGTGGCGCGAGGACGAGACCAACGAAGATATCTCGTATCTGCGAAACTACGTTCGCCACCGGGTAATGCCAGTGCTGGCGCAGCGTAATGCGAGCGTGTGCAAGACGATTGGTGCCGCCTGTGAGATCTTGGGTGATGAGGATGCGTTTCTATCCCAGTTGTCGGCACAGGCGTTTCGAAGCTGCCTGCGCAAAGAGGCAGCGGGCGCGCTGGTGCTCGATGCCAGACGCCTTGCTGCGGCCGAGGTGGTAATCGCGCGGCGCATCGTGCGACTGGCGATTAAACGCATCGATCCGGACGCTCGCCCAGAGATGCGCCATGTGGAGCGAGTCCTCTCCTGTGTTGCCGAGGGTGCGGGTTCGGTTACGCTTCCGGCGGGGATTGACGCACGTGTTGAGTTTGGCATGCTGGCGTTTAAGGCACCGGCGGCTCGTGAGGGCTTGGTTGCGGACTGGATTACCATACCCGGCCGTATGTCGTTGGGCGGGGGACGTATGCTGGTCACAGAAGCGATAGCCGTTGAGCCGGGATGCGATATCGTGCGCCGCGCCCGTGAGTTTGCGGCTGCTGGGGAAGTGGCAGCTTTGGTGGACGCGGCCGCCCTGGGTTTTGCCAACAGCGATAGCGAGCGGATCTTGGCGGGCTCGCGCGGCGAGGTTCCTGCCGAGGCGCGATTGGCGCGCCTGTGGGTGGACGGTCCCGCGCCGGGAGACGTGATGTGCCCGTTAGGCATGAGTGGCCGAAGCAAGAAGGTGTCCGACTTGTTGTGCGAGGCTCGTATTCCCGTTTCCGAGCGCACCGGCGTGCCCATGGTAAGGACGGCACCGGGGGGTGTCGTGGTGTGGGTCGCCGGAGTTCGCGCGGACGAACGCTTTAAGTGCACGGCGGCGACGCGTGTGGCCTATCTGCTTCGCGTGGTTGACGCGGATTAGCCCCTCGCACCAGTTTTTCTGTGCGGCGTTGACGGTATTCCCGCGCTGATGGTGCACGGGCTGGAAAATATACCCCGTGCGCTGCTAGAATGTGTAGTTCGCGTCCATACGGCGGTGTGTGGGCGATTAAGCACAAGAAAGGGTTGTCATGGCTTCTCAACATCCGGATATCGAGAAGGTTCTGTTTACGCAGGAGGATATCGACGGTATCGTCTCTCGCCTGGGCGAGGAGATTACGCGCGACTACGCGGGTAAGGATCTGGTGCTGATTGCGGTCTTGCGCGGCGCCGTGGTCTTTATGGGCGACCTGATGCGCAAGATCGAGCTGCCGACCAATATCGATTTCATGGCCGTTTCGAGCTATGGCGACGGTGTGAAGTCCTCGGGCATCGTGCGTATCATTAAAGACCTTGATATCGATATCCGCGGTCGTGACGTGCTGATCGTTGAAGACATTCTGGACTCGGGCCTGACGCTCAAGTATCTGATGAAGAACCTTGAGAGCCGCAAGCCCGCTTCTCTGGAGGTCGCCGCCTTCCTGTGGAAGGACGTTGAGGATCGCATCTCGGCCATTACGCCCAAGTATGTTGGAACCCATTGCCCCGATGCCTTTGTGGTGGGCTACGGCCTCGACTATGCCGAGCGCTATCGTAACCTTCCGTATCTGGGCATTTTGAAACCGGAGGTTTATTCGTAAGATGCCCGACGACCGTAACGACTACAATTCCCAGACACCCCGGGACCCTAAGATTCCGGGGATGCCCGGAGGCAAGAAACCCACACGTACGGGCTGGCTGTATTTTCTTTTGGCTTGCGCACTTCTGGGCTACGCCTTCTTTAATATGGGCTCCGGCTTTGCCAGCTCCAGCAATACCGTTAAGCTCGCGACGAGCGAGATGGTGAGCGCCATCAAGCAGGATCGCGTCGAAGATCTGACCTATACGGTTCAGGACGGAAGCGTGACGGGTCATTACTGGAAGGCGAAAAAGGACAAGGGCGACACGAGTGAGCTCAAGAGCTTTTCCTCGAGCTATGTCGGCTCCGATTCGCTTGCCGAGCTCATGGCGGAGCATCCCGACACTAAGTACATCGTCAACACCAACGACCCCGATTTTTGGGGCGACTTGGCGATGAGCGTACTGCCGACGATTGCCCTGATCGCCATCATGTTCTACTTTATGCGCCAGATGATGGGCGCCAATAATAGGAACATGCAGTTTGGCAAGACCAACGCCAAGACCAACGAGGCTACGCGTCCCAAGGTCAAGTTCGAAGACGTTGCCGGCGTGGACGAGGCTGTTGAGGAGCTCGAAGAGATTCGCGATTTCTTGAGCGATCCGGACCGTTATCGCAAGCTGGGTGCCAAGATCCCGCGCGGCGTTTTGCTGGTGGGCCCTCCGGGTACCGGTAAGACGTTACTGGCCAAGGCCGTTGCCGGAGAGGCCGGTGTCCCGTTCTTTAGCATCTCGGGCTCTGACTTTGTCGAGATGTTCGTGGGCGTCGGCGCCAGCCGCGTGCGCGACCTCTTTAAGGAGGCCAAGTCTCAGGCTCCGTCGATCATCTTCATTGACGAGATCGATGCCGTGGGACGTCAGCGCGGAGCCGGTCTGGGCGGCGGTCACGACGAGCGCGAGCAGACGCTCAACCAGCTGCTGGTCGAAATGGACGGTTTTGAGGAAAGCGAATCGGTCATCCTGATCGCCGCGACCAACCGCCCCGATATTCTGGATCCGGCATTGCTGCGCCCCGGTCGTTTTGACCGCCAGGTTACGGTCGACCGCCCGGATGTGAAGGGGCGCGAGCAGATCTTGCGCGTGCATGCCGAGAACAAGCCAATGGATGAGGACGTTAAGTTTGAGAAGCTCGCCCAGATGACCGTTGGCTTTACCGGTGCCGACCTGGCAAACCTGCTCAACGAGTCCGCGCTGCTTGCCGCTCGCCGTCATCGCTCCGTGATCTCGATGGACGAGGTCGAAGAATCGATGGAGCGCGTGATTGCAGGACCGCAGCGCAAGGGGCGCGTGATGACCGAAGCCGAGCGCACCACGATTGCCTACCACGAGAGCGGTCATGCTCTGGTGGGTCACATCCTGGAGCACTCCGATCCGGTTCACAAGATTTCGATTGTCAGCCGCGGTCAGGCTCTGGGCTATACGCTGCAGCTTCCGCAGGAGGATCACTTCCTCAAGACCAAGAACGAGATGCTCGACGAGCTTGCCGTGTTCTTGGGCGGTCGCGTTGCCGAGGAGCTCATGTGCGATGACATTACATCGGGCGCGAGCAACGATCTGGAGCGCGCGACCAAGATGGCGCGCGAGATGGTTACGCGTTTGGGCATGAGCGAGGAGCTGGGCACGCAAGTGTTTGGCGAGGCGCAGCATCAGGTGTTCCTTGGTCGCGATTATGCCGATCACCAGGATTACTCCGAGGAGACGGCGCGCCGCATCGATATCGAGGTTCAGCGCATCATGCGTGAGGCCCATCGCCGTGCTGTTGAGATTTTGGATGCCCGTCGCGATCAGCTCGATCTGATGGCGAAGGTGCTGCTTGAGCGCGAGACCGTCGAAGGCGACGCCGTGAACGCCCTGCTCGACAACGATTGGGATGCCTACCTTGAGCGCGAGGGCGACATTCTGGCAGCCAAGGAGGAGCGCAACGCCAAGGCGGGCGGCGTGCCGACCAAAAAGCGCACGCCTCGTATGAGCGAGGAGGAGCTGGCGGCTGATGCCGCAGCTTTTGCGCAGGCGGCCATGCAGGAGGATGCCGAAGTCGCATCCGATAGCGCTGACGATGTCGAGGCTGCTGACACAAAAAAGGCCGATGGCGACACCGAGGCCGACGAGTAGTCTTTGTCGCGAGAGCCTCCGCGGGGAAAACCTGCGGAGGCTTTTTCTTTTGAGCGATATGTTGATTGGGGACAGACTTAAATGAGCGTTTTCACGCATTTAAGTCTGTCCCCAATCAACATTGCTGCGGTACTTTGCTTGACTAAAGCGTACAATACCGCCTATGCGAAAGGGGAACAGATGATCAACGAAACCATGTTTGCTCGCGGCGCGGAAAGCTCTATCATCCGCGAGATCTTTAGCTATGGACTTGAACGCAAGGCACAGATCGGTGCGGAGAACGTATTCGATTTTTCGCTGGGCAACCCGAGTGTTCCGGCGCCCGCTGCCGTGGCGGAGTCCATCAAAAAGGCCTTGGAGCTGCCGAGCGACCAACTGCACGGATACACGCCCGCACCAGGCCTGCCGCAATGTCGTGTCGCTGTGGCCGAGTCGCTCAACCGTCGTTTTGGCACGAGCTATGAGGGTAAAGATGTCTTTATGACCGTGGGTGCGGCGGCTTCGCTCACCTGCACGCTCAACGCTGTTACCAATCCCGGTGACGAGGTCATTGTTATCGCCCCGTACTTTCCGGAGTATCGCGTGTGGATTGAGAAGGCCGGCTGTACGTGTGTCGAGGCACCCGCCGATGAAGACACGTTCCAGCTGAGCGTGGGCAACGTGCTCAAGGCGATTACTGATAAGACGGCGGCCGTCATTATCGACTCGCCCAACAACCCGACCGGTGCCGTATATACGCGCGACACGCTGACGCGACTGGCCAATGTTCTGCGCGAGGTCAATGCCAAGCGTGATCCCGAGAATCCGATTATGCTCATCTCGGATGAGCCGTACCGCGAGATCGTGTACGGTGCCGAGGTGCCCTGGGTACCCTCAATCTACGAGAACACCGTCGTGTGCTATTCGTATTCCAAGTCGCTGTCGCTGCCGGGTGAGCGTGTGGGCTGGATTTTGGTTCCCAACACCAATCCTCAGGCTGCTCGCCTTATGCCGGCTGTCGCCGGTGCCGCCCGTACACTGGGTTTTGTGTGCGCACCGGCGCTCTTCCAGCGCGTGATTATCGACTGCATCGATGAGCCGAGTGATGTCGAAGCCTATGCTCGCAACCGAACGGCGCTCACCGACGCATTGGCGGAGTACGGCTACACCTACGTTGAGCCGGACGGCGCTTTCTATCTGTGGGTGAAGGCGCTCGAGCCCGACGCAAACGCTTTTTGCGAGCGTGCAAAGAAGTACGAGTTGCTCGCGGTGCCTTCGGATAGCTTTGGCATGCCGGGTTGGTTCCGCTTGGGTTATTGCGTGAGTTACGAAACGATTATCAATTCGCTACCAGCTTGGAAACAGTTGGCGGACGAGTATCGTTAAAAGCAGAGCGCTCTGCCTACAATGTTTTACGTGAAACGGGGTTTGGTGTTAAACCGGACCCCGTTGTCATGGACGTTGTGTCTTTGGGATGGAGCGGTTTTACGACTATCGAAGGCTATGCGTACAATGAATATACGCGACGGCCATACCAGATAAGGAGACCTGATGCCCTACCTGCTTTCCTGTGACATTCATACCCATACGATGTTCTCTGCGCATGCATATTCGACCATTGAGGAGAATGTGTACTGGGCGGCAGAGCGTGGCCTGCAGGTGCTTGGATCTGCCGACCATCTGAGCTCTATGGTTACGGCTTGCCCCAATGACCTGCGCAGTTACCAGTTCTTTATCAACCAGGATATATGGCCGCGCATTTGGAGCGGCGTGTTGGTGCTGCGTGGCGCCGAGGCCGATATCGTTTCGCTGGACGGAAGTCTGTTTGGTGAGGACACTCCTGTCACGCTCGATATTGCCGGCGATTCGTACAGCCGTCAGCATTCGCTGTTCGATCGGGTTACGCGTAATTTGGATTATTTGGTTGCAAGCGTGCATAATCCGCAGTTCGCTGAAGGCGCGACGCTGGCCCAGACGACCGAGATGTATATCAATGCTCTGGAGCACCCCAAGGTGTTTATGCTGGGGCATACGGGTCGATCGGGCGTGCCGTTCGATATCGACGAGGTGTTGCTTGCTGCTAAGGCTAAGCATAAGATCATCGAGATCAACAATCACAGTCTTGAGCATGGCGCGGATGCCGAGCATTGGGACGTGTGCCGCAAGATTGCCGAGCGGTGCGCCGAGCTGGGCGTGGGGATTGGCGTCTCGACCGATGCGCACATTGGTATGGCAATTGGTAAGCTCGACCAAGCGCGCAAGATGCTCGACGAGATTCACTTTCCGCTGGATTTGATCGTGACGCGCGACCGCGAGACGCTACTGCGCGAGATGGCGGCAGCCGGCGTGTGTGACCTGCGCAAGAGGATGTAGCGGAGTTCATAAACCAAGTAAGGGGGCGGCCCAGACGGGGCGCCCCCTTCTTGTACCGGTGGATTAGCGGCGCTCGAGGACCGCTACAGTTTCGGTGTGGTCGGTATGGGGGAACATGTCGACGGGCGTGATCTTGAGCAGGCGATAGCCACCGTCGAGGAGCTGGTGCAGGTCACGCTCTTGGGTCACAGGGTTGCAGCTGATATAGGTGATGCGGCGAGGTCTAAGCGCGCAGGCGGCTTCGAGGAACTCGGGGGTAGAGCCGGCACGCGGCGGATCGATGGAAAGGACGGTGACGCGCTCGTTGTTGTCGGCGGCATCTAGGATGTAGTCGGTGGCATCGTCGGCCATAAACCAGGCGCTGCGGGTAAGACCGTTGAGCTCGGCGTTGCGGCGTGCGTCGGCAATGCCCGCCGGGTTGCGCTCCACGCCAAGTAACATGATGCCGATGCCCTTGTTCTGAGCTTCTTTAGCTGCGCAAAGACCGATGGTGCCGCTGCCGCAGTAGGCATCCATGAGAACATCGCCCTGGTGCAGATCCATACCGTCGATAGCGAGCTGGTAGAGCAGCTCGGTCTGCTGCGGGTTGGTCTGGTAGAACGCGGTGGGGGAGATATCGAACTCGCAGCCGAGTAGCTGGTCGCGCATGCATTCAGCGCCATACACGATGTGGGTTTCCTCACCCAGGATGGCGTTGCCAGGGCGTCCGTTGATGTTTTGGGCGACGGTGACGATACGCGGATCGAGTGCGGCGATGGCCTCAAAGAATTCCTGCGCATGCGGCAGGTCGCGCTGGGCGGTAACGAGGGTGATCATGATCTGGTCGGTGCGCCAGCCGCAGCGAACGACGGCATAGCGAAGCAGGCCCAGATGCTTGTCCTCGTTAAAGGCGGGAATGTGCAGGCGCTCGGCCTCACGCGCAATGCCGTTAAGAATCTGACGGGCTCCCGGTGCCTCGACGGGGCATTCGGGAACAGCGACGATTCTGTGCGTGCCGCGCTCAAAAAAGCCGCAGCGGACAGCGCCCCCTTTGCCGGGGGCAAAGGGAGTGGCGGCCTTATGGCGAAAACCACGCGGCGCAGGATATTTGCCCGGGTCGCCCAGAGTAACGTCCATACCGCGAATGGGATCGACGGTTATGCCCTCACGCTCGCAAAGAGCAGCAAAAAGTTCATCCATAGCAGCCTGCTTGGCCGCCAGCTGCTTCTTATAAGGCCTGTTGAGCGCCGTGCATCCACCGCAAGCTTTCATGATGGAACAAGGCGACTTGGGATCAACGGCCTTATGAGCGGACCGGGACGACTCATTATGCGAGCGCTTGGAACGAGCTTGAGGCGCCTTATCCTCGCCCCGACGAGGGCTGGGACGCTTGGTCTTAGCCTTGCCCTTGGCCGACTTACCCTTCGTGTCCTGAGACGACTTGGATTTCTTGGAAGATTTTTTCTCTTCCGACCCCTCAGCCGCCTCGATCAAAGCACGACGAGCCTTGCGCTCCGCACGAGATTCTGCCATGAAGTAACCCCACTAATTTATAAATTGAAATCTGAAAGCATTGTACCGTGCCAAGCTAGCAGACGATATACAAGCGTCCACTTCACGTTAGTGATAAGTCCAACGACGTTTGCCCGGCGCGGGCGGGGAGCGGCGCGTAATTAAGTTTATCGCGAGTTCCGCACGCAAAGGAAAGCACTTAATGTGCTTTCCGTCTTGCGCAGGACTGTAGAGCAGGAAACTTAATTACGCGCCGCTCCCCGCCCGCGCCGGGCAACTTCTCCCTTGTACTCTATCAAGGTAAAGTGTATGATTCTGAACGTTACATGACTCACTTTACTTAGCTAAAGTGCCATCAAGGGGGAATACCATGAATACCGATATGTCTCGTCGTCAGTTTGTTGGTCTAGCCGGCTCGCTCGCCACGGTGCTTGGCCTTGGTCTTGTCGGCTGCGGCGGTGGTGCCGACAAGGGTTCCACTGCCGGCTCTGCCGCGGCAAAGGACGCCAAGGGCGTTGTGGAGTCTAAGAAGCTCGTGGTGGGCTTTGACAAGTCCTATCCTCCGTATGGCTTTGTGGGCGACGATGGCGAGTACACTGGCTTTGATCTCGATTTGGCCAAGGCAGTTGCCGATAAGCAGGGCTGGGAGGTCAAGTACGAGGCCATCGACTGGGACGCCAAGGATACGCTGCTCAACTCGGGCGCCATCAACTGCATCTGGAACGGCTTTACCATGGAGGGCCGCGAGGACGACTACACGTTCTCCGAGCCGTACATGCTCAATGAGCAGGTGCTGGTGGTCAAGAAGGATGCGGGCATCAAGAGTTGGGACGACCTTGCCGGCAAGACCGTGATTACCCAGACCGATTCTGCCGCACAGGATGTGCTAGAGGGTGACCAGAAGGATCTGGCGGCGACGTTTGCCACGCTCGATACCATCGGCGAGTACAACACGGCTTTTATGCAGCTCGAGAGCGGCGCGGTCGATGCGGTGGCTTGCGACCTTTCGATCGCCCAGTATCAGCTTGCCGCCAAGCCCGATGCCTATACGCAACTTGAAAAACCGCTGTCCAGCGAGCACTACGCCGTTGGCTTTAAGAAGGGTGATACTAAGTCGGCCGACGCCGTGACCGAGTCGCTCAAGGCGCTCTATGAGGACGGTACAGTCAAGGACCTGTGCGACAAGTATGCGAGCTACGGTCTATCCTTCGACAACTGGGTTTTGAAATAGCCACAGCACCCAACCTTGCGGCTCCAACCCTCCTCGCGTACCAAAGTACGCTTCGTCGGGCTTGTCGCTCGCAATCTTGGGCACTGTGCCTATTTCAATTAACACCTGCTGTTCTGTTGCTGTGAAAGAGAGCTTGGGTTGTCTATTCAGGTCATGATGCAGATGCTTGGCCAGGGTTTCTTGGTCAGTTTGCAGTTGTTTGTGCTCACGCTGTTGGGCTCGATTCCCTTGGGAATTCCCGTGGCGTTTATGCGTATGAGCAGAATCGCGCCGCTGCGTTGGATTGCGCGCATCTACATTTCGGTCATGCGCGGTACGCCGCTCATGCTGCAGATGTTTGCCATCTACTTTGCTCCGTATTATGTCTTTGGTATTTCGCTCACGCCCGATTCCAAGTGGACAGCGTGCGTTGTGGCATTCATCATCAACTATGCCGGCTACTTTGCCGAGATCTATCGCTCGGGTTTGCAGTCTATCCCGCGTGGTCAATATGAGGCCGCCGAGGTGCTGGGTTACTCACGCCTGCAGACGTTTTTGTACATTGTGATGCCGCAGGTCGCCAAGCGCATTTTGCCGGCGATGGGCAACGAAATCATCACGCTGGTCAAGGACACGTCGCTGGCGTTTGCCATCGGCGTGGGGGAGATGTTCTCGACGGCCAAGGCACTGGTTGCCTCTCAAGTGAGCATGGTGCCGTTTGCGATTGCGGCACTGATCTACTGGGTCTTTAACTTTGTGGTCGAGATGCTGCTGGGCGCCGCCGAAAAGCGACTTGACTACTACCACGACTAGCCTGTTCCGTCGTGCTTTTCAAACACATGGAGGTTCCCGTGTCCGGAACGGTAATGAATATAACGAGCGCGCGCAAGGCGTTTGGTGGCAATGAGGTGCTCAAGGATATCTCGCTCGAGGTAAAGCGCGGCGAGGTCGTGGCGATTATCGGACCTTCGGGCGGCGGTAAGTCAACGCTGTTGCGCTGCGCCACGCTGCTCGAGACGCTTGACGGCGGCTCGCTTTCGTTTGGTGATCTAGCCGTTGCGACGGATGCGGGATCGGGCACGGTGTATGCGAAAGGCGATGTGCCCAAGCAGGCGCGCTCGCGCTTTGGCCTGGTGTTTCAGAACTACAATTTGTTCCCGCACTATACCGTGATGAAAAACATTACCGACGCTCCGATCCGCGTGCTCAAGCGCCCGCGCGAGCAGGTCGAAGCACGTGCGCGTGAGTTGATCGCGCAGATGGGGCTTACGGGCAACGAGAACAAGGTGCCATGCGAGCTTTCGGGCGGTCAGCAGCAACGTGTGAGTATTGCGCGCGCCTTGGCGCTCGATCCAGAGATCTTGTTCTTCGATGAGCCGACCTCGGCACTCGATCCCGAGCTAACGGCCGAGGTGCTGCGTGTCATTAAAGACCTTGCCGCGCAGAATATGACGATGGTGATCGTGACCCATGCGATGCAGTTTGCGCGCGATGTTGCCGATCGCGTGGTCTTTATGGACGGCGGTCGCATTGTCGAGGAGGGTCCTGCCGAGCAGGTTATCGGCCATCCGCGCGAACGGCGCACGCGCGAGTTCCTGAGCCGTATCGAGGGCTAGGCTCAAGTAGACATTGAGGCGAAACCGCTGCAGGTCTTATGGCCTGCGGCGGTTTTTATTTGCGCCGATGGGGCTTAATAACCGCCTCAGGCGTTTGCCCTCTCCTCTCGCCGCCCGTATTCATACGTGCGCCGAAAGGTGTGCATGGACAGTCGCCCGCGAGGGTAGGGTGGTGGCATAGGACATTTGGAGGGTGAGCCGGATCGGCTGCCGACCATGCTGCTCCCGGGACGACATCGACCGCGAACTCTCCCCGTTGGCGTCGCGCATTGCGCGCGGCCCTGCAAGGAGGTCATCATGGGTGCTCCCAAGACCGGTAACGTAAGGAACGTGGTGCTCGTAGGCCAAGGTGGGGTGGGCAAGACTTCACTCGCCGAGGCCATGCTCCACCTTTCCGGCAAGACCGCCCGCCTGGGCGGCCACGACGGCACCAAGCCCACGCTCGACTATGACCCCGAAGAGGTCAAGCGTGCGTTTTCCATCTCGACGACCATTGCGCCGATCGACTGGAAGGGTGCGCGCATCAATGTGCTCGATGCCCCGTGCTACCCCGATTTTATCGGCGACGCCTTTGCCGCGATGAGCGTCTGCGAGACGGCTCTGTTTGTGGTCGACGCCGAGGCCGGCCCGCAGCCTACGACGGTTAAGCTCTGGTATGCCGCCGAGGACCTGCGTCTGGCGCGTGCGGTGTTCGTAAACCGCCTGTCGCGCTCCGAGGCCAGCTTTGCGACCACGATGGACCTGCTGCAGGAGCGCTTTGGCACGCGCCTGGGCGCCGTGACCCTTCCCTGGGGCGAGGGCGAGGACTTTGACGGTATCATTGACCTGGTGCGCATGAAGGCGCGCCATTGCAACGGCGCCGAAGCCGTTGAGTCGGAGATTCCCGAGGAGTATCGTGCCCAGGCCGAGGAGGCCCATGACCATCTGTGCGAGCTGGTGTCCGAGGCTGACGACGAACTGATGATGAAGTACTTGGAAGGCGAGGAGACGCTGACGCAGGAGGAGCTTGAAGGCCTGCTGTCGAAGGCGATCGCCGAGCGCATCTTTGTGCCGGTCTTTGCGGGCGATTGCATCAAGGAGCAGGGCGTCAACTCGCTGATGGACGACATCGCCACGTACTTCCCGGCGCCGACGGACTACGGTGAGATGCCGCTCATCGACGGTGATTCGCTCAAGATCTCGAGCGACGATGACCGCCCGGTGGCGTTTGTGTTTAAGACCCTGGCCGATCCTCAGCAGGGTCGCATCAGCTTCATCAAGGTGCTGACGGGTACGCTTGAGCCGGGCCTTGAGCTGATCAACGCGCGCACCCGCAAGAGCGATCGTCTGGCTCACCTGTATGTGATGTGCGGCCGCGACATGACCGAGGTCGGTCACGCCTATGCCGGCGATATCATCGTGGCACCCAAGCTGGCGGCCGAGACGGGCGATACGCTCTCGATTACCGGCAAGGTCGAGGCTGCGGCGTTTAAGTTCCCCAACTCGCAGTACCGCATCGCCATCGAGGCCGAGAATCGCGGCGACGAAGAGAAGCTCTACACGTTTATCGAGAAGGCATGCAAGGCCGATCCGACCATGAGCATCGACCGCGACGAGGAGACCGGCCAGACCATCATTTCGGCGGTGGGCGAGGCGCAGGTTTCGGTCCTGCTCAATCGTCTTGAGGACCGTACCAAGGTCGCGGCCAAGAGCGTGCCGATTCGCATCCCGTATCGCGAGACCATTCGCCGCACGGCAACTGCCCAGGGCCGCCACAAGAAGCAGACCGGCGGCGCCGGCCAGTATGGTGACTGCTGGCTGCGCGTAGAGCCGCTCATTGGGCCCGACGGTACGAGCGACGGCTATGAGTTTGTGGACGAGGTCGTAGGCGGCCGCATTCCGCGCTCGCTGATCCCTGCCGTGGACAAGGGCGTTCAGGAGACCATGAAGGACGGCATCATTGCCGGCTACCCGCTTACGGGCATTCGCGTGGCTGTGTACGACGGGTCGTATCACAGCGTCGACTCCAACGAGATGGCGTTCCGCGCGGCGGCTCGCATCGGCCTGCGCAAGGCATGCGCCGACGCCGACCCGGTGGTGCTGGAGCCCATCGAGGAAATCACGGTGACTATTCCCGAGAGCTACGCCGGCGCCGTGATGGGCGACATCTCGGCCTCGCGCGGTCGCGTGACGGGTATGGAGACCGATGAGCGCGGAGACACCGTGGTCATCGCTCAGGCGCCTCTCGCCGAGCTGACGGATTACTCGACGCGTCTGCGCTCCATCACGCGCGGCACGGGCGACTTTACCATGAAGCCTGCGGGCTATGAGCAGGTGCCTTATGACGTTCAGGCCAAGCTGGTCGAGCGCTATGAGGAGGGCCGTGCCAAGTAGCGTTGGGCGTTGCCTGTAACATACATGCCGATGCAAGGGCCGCTCTGGGCAATCCAGGGCGGCCCTTTTTGATCCCTGGGGGATGGAGGAAAACGGTTCATTTTAAGTTTTGGGGCAGCTTGGCCAGCCCTAGTCTCCCGAGGCCTGGTTGCGGCCGGTAGCGTAGTCGATCTGCACATGCGGCTGCAGGTTGTAGCAGTACACGTGGAAGCACAGGGTCTTGCCGTGGTCCTCGACCGATTGCGCCTCAAGACGCACGCCACGGCAGACGAGTTCCTCTTCGTTGTACATAGGCGTGACACGGTAGAGCACATGGTTGCCCGTCTCGCGGATGTAGCCGAGAATCTGCTCCTCAAATGGCAGCATACCCGTTTCGTTGAGATAACGCGTGCCGGTGAGGAGATTCTTGCGGTTGGCGTTTTCGCCGCAGAGCGACCAGGCGATGAGGTGACAGCGATTGTAGAGGCTCTGGCCCGGAATAAAGTCGTAGCGCTGCTGGCGCCATCCGGCGGGATGGATACGCGAGATATCGCCGCGCTCGCCTTGACCGAGCGATTCGGGGCCCACGCAAGCGAGCGCTTTGCGGGTGCGGCCCAGGCTGTCGAGCTTGGAGAACTTCTTAAAGCAGCCCTCTTCGGCGGCGCGCTCGTATTCATCGAGCGTGAATGACGGTGTGCCCAACGGGTGCGTGCTGTCGGCTCGCAGGGCAACATAGGGGTTGCCCGCGTAGTCAGGAATGTTGCTGAGGTATACGCCGCGGGCGCGGTCGAGATTGGGGTTTTCGACCTCGTCGATGGGGGTGGCGGCGCTGTCCGCGGAAGCGTCATCACCGGTGTCGGGTGCGGCGGAATGTGGCTTGTCGCCAGAGTTCGGGCCGTTTTGGGAGTCTGTGGAGTTTGCCGTTCCCGATTCGAGTCGGGCAACCAGGTCTGCCTCGTCGTCGGTGCGGCTGGGACCCTCGTCTTGCTTCTCGGCCAGAGCCGCCGCCTGTTCATCACTTTGCGGCGAGAGCAGTCTGGGCGCCCCGTCGAGCGATCCCGTAAACAGCGCAAACCCCAGCACCACAGCGGTGCCGATAGAAAGTGCTTGCTTGTAGGCGGACTTGCGCGACATGGTGACTCCTGGACGGACGGTTGGGAGTCTACCAGTCTAGCAGGAGCCGCCGAGGGCCGTTCTGTCGAACAAATACTTAAGATTTGGGACAAACGCTACGGATTCATTTGCCTCATATTTGACGTATGGCTAGATCGAGGTAGAACCGAGCCAATTGAGCTTGCATTCGAGAATACGCTGCTCACCGGGAGTGCTGCTGCCATCGAGTAGCGCGAGGAGCATCTCGGCCGCCTCTCTGCCTTCCTGGTCGACGGGCTCGATGATGGTGGAGACGGTCGGCGTGGTGAGGTTGGTCCAGTCTTCGCAGTTGAGTCCCAAAAGACCGATTTGCTGCGGAAGCAGATGGGCCATGGGCTGGAGGGCCTTGTAGACACGGGGAAGTGCCCACTGATTTTGCACGAAGATAAGGGTTCGCTTGGCGGGGTTGAGCTTGTATTTAAAGTACTCGGTAAGCTCACTGACCGACGGCTTGTTGTGGTCGATGGAAATCGCTTTGTAGAGCTGTCCGTTCGCTGCCAGCGCCTCGGCATACCCCTGAAAACGCTCCATGCGGGTGCGCATTTCGGTCATGTTGGCGGCAATGGAAAAGAAATCTTCGTAACCGGCGTCGAGGAGTACCTGCGTGGCGTTGTACACACCGTCGTAAAGGTTGGTCTTGATCCAGCTGGTACCTGGGCTATAGATGGCCGCATCGAAAAAGACGACCGGCTTGCCGGCGCGTCTAATGCGGTCGTGCACGGCTTTGAAGTTTGCCGTGGGCTGGATGATAAAGCCATCGACGCCCAGCGAGAGCATTTTGTCGACATACATGAGCTCGGTCTCGGGGTTAAAGTTGCTCGTGCAAACAACCGTCTGGTAGCCCGCGGGGAGCATGACCTGCTCCATGCCGTTGAGGACGAGGCCTGCCCATTTGTTGGTGTTATCCAAGATGATGATGGCGATGACGCGGGTCTGTTTGCCGGTGAGTGTTTGCGCCTGGGCGTTGGGGACGTATCCCAGCTCCTTTATAACGCGCGCGATCTTTGCCTGCGTTTTGTCGCTGAGCTTGTCTCGTTTGTCGTTGAGGTAATACGAGACGCTGGCTGTTGAAGTTCCCGCCTCGCGGGCGACGTCTGCGATCGTAACGCGCTGTTTGGTCACAGCGACTCCTTCCGACAAATTGCGTTGTTTGGCGCGGTGGTTCACGTTCGGGTTGCGGGCACACGATTCTGCCTGTCCTTTCGCCCTTTTATGAGTATGCAACAATACCGTATCCGTGGGGTCCGAAATTCGTGGCGGTTATGCAAGCCTGCCGTCTACCGAGAAATCTAAATACTTCTTGACTTTTAAAAAAGAGATCAAAAACGCAGGATTCATTTTTGGTTAAACGCATAACTAAATTACATAACCAACGCTCTGACCTGCGCGTTTACCGAAATAAGCTGGTATTAAGAAAAATGAGCACCTATATTGGTCTTGTCGAAAAGACAGCAAGTCCAAACGGCAGGGGATGCTCCGGAGGCCTCCGCAAACGGTGTCTTGCGCACGCAACTCTATGAAAAGAGGGAAGCAATGAAGATCGTAGGCGTTGCCGCCTGTACCGTGGGTATCGCCCACACGTATATGGCCCAGAAGGCGATTCAGGATGAATGCGCCGCCCGTGGCATCGAGTGCAAGGTTGAGGCTCAGGGTGGCCTGGGTATCGAGAATGAGCTCACGCAGGAAGACGTGGACTCCGCCGACCTGGTCCTGGAGTCCGTCGACGTGGGTGTCGAGAACGAGGACCGTTTTGAGCAGAAGATGGCCGAGGGCAAGTTCCTCAAGGTCGGTACTTCCGATGTGATCGCCGATCCGGTCAAGATCATCGACCAGGCTGTTGAGATTATCAAGGCGACGGGTGGCGCCGTTGACGCGCCCAAGGCCGAGGCCAAGGCAGAGAAGAAGGCCGTCTCCGCTGCCCCGCAGGCCCCGACACCGGCGTCCAAGCAGTCTATCTTTGCCGATCCTGGCAAGACGCTGCTCAATGCATTCAATACCGGCGTTTCCTATTTTATCCCCATTGTCGTTATCGGTGGCGTGTTCCTCGCCTTCTCGTTGGCATCCGGTACTGCCGGTGCTAACGGCATGGAGGTCACCAACCCGTTGATGGTGAGCCTTAACACCATCGGTATGGCCGGCATCTCTATGATGATTCCGGTGCTTGCGGCATACATCGCTTACTCGATGGCCGGCAAGCCCGCGCTTGCCCCCGGTTTTGTCCTGGGCTACTTGGTCAACAACGCCGTCGTCACCCCGAGCGGCAACAGCGTTTCGACCGGCTTCTTGGGCGCCATGATCATGGCTGTCATCTGCGGTTACTTTGTCCGCTGGATGAAGACCTGGAAGGTCAACAACACCATCCAGACCATCATGCCGATCCTGATCATCCCGATTCTGACCTCGCTCGTCCTGGGCATGGCCTACATCTACATCCTGGCCACGCCGCTTGGCTTTGTGATGGATTGGCTCACCAGCGTGCTCGGTAGCCTGCAGGGCGGCTCCGCCGTCGTCCTGGGCCTGGTCATTGGCGTTATGACCGCCTTCGATATGGGTGGTCCCGTCAACAAGACCGCTTCGACCTTTACCATGGCCATCATGGCCTCCGGCATCTACGGCCCCAACGGTATGTTCCGCGTCGCTGTCGCCATTCCCCCGATTGCTTGCGGCCTTGCTGCGCTCATCGCCAAGAACAAGTTCGATGACGCTGACCGTCAGATGGGTATCTCCGCACTGTTTATGGGCTGCATCGGTATTACCGAGGGCGCTATCCCCTTCGCGGTCAAGGATCTCGGTCACACCCTTCCCGGCATCTGCATCGGTTCTGCCGTGGGTGCGGCGCTTGCCGCCTTCCAGGGTATCGACTGCTACGTCCCGCACGGTGGCTTTATTGTCGCCCTTGCCACCAACAACGTCGCGCTGTTCTGCCTGGACATCGTGATTGGCTCCGTGGTCGCCGCTGCAATCCTGATTGCCATGAAGCCCACGCTCGACAAGCAGGCCAAGTAACCCTTTAAGGACTCCGGTTGTGCGGAGGGATGGATTTGACTCCGCACAACCGCCCCTACACAACAAAATCCATCCGTACTGATAGGGCCCGCATCTGGGTCCCAGGGAACTTTTGTCAAAAATCCTCTGGAGAAGGAGAACAAAATGTCCAACCTCACCATCCGCCAGGCCGTTCAGGGCATGCTCAAGCTGTAGGATAGCGGCGATCATGCAACCATGGTCGGTATTGGCCCCATGAGCCCCAACCTGATTCAGGCTGTGTTCGAGCTTGCCAAGGACGAGGATTTCCCGCCCATGTTTATCGCCAGCCGCAACCAGGTCGATATGGACGAGATGGGCGCCGGCTACGTCAACGGTTGGGACCAGAAGCGCTTTGCCGCCGACATCAAGAAGGTTGCCGACGAGGTGGGTTACACCGGCCCGTACTACCTGTGCCGCGATCACGGCGGTCCGTGGCAGCGTGACGAGGAGCGTAACGCCCACCTGCCCGAGGACGAGGCCATGGAGCTCGCCCGCAAGTCCTTCGTCGCCGACATGGAGGCGGGCTTTGACCTGCTGATGGTCGACCCCACCAAGGATCCCTATCAGATCGGCAAGGTTATTCCGCTCGACGTGGTGCTTCGCCGCACGATCGATCTTATCGACTACCTTGAGCAGTACCGTCGCGAGCATAACCTGCCCGAGGTCGCCTATGAGGTCGGTACCGAGGAGACCAATGGCGGCTTGACCTCTACCGATAAGTACGAGGAGTTCATTTCTCAGCTGCAGCCCGAGCTCGAGAAGCGCGGCTGCCCCATGCCCACCTTTATCGTCGGCCAGACCGGCACGCTTACCCGTTGGACTGAGCAGGTTGGCCATTACAACTTTAAGAACGCCCGCGAGCTCGCCGACATGGCAAAGCGCTACGGCGTGGGCCTGAAGGAGCACAACGCCGACTACCTGGACGACGCGACGCTGCTCGAGCACATTCCGGCTCACGTGACGGCTTCCAATGTCGCCCCTCAGTACGGCACCGAGGAGACCCGCGCCTACCTCAAGCTCTGCGCTACCGAGCAGATTCTGGTCGACAACGGCCTGTGCGACGATCCCTCCGATCTGTATCACACGCTGCTGGTCAAGGCTATCAAGACCGAGCGCTGGCGCAAGTGGATGACCGGCGATGATGTCAACCTGCAGGTTGACGACATTCTGGCCGACGACGAGCTCAGCCTGAAGATTCTGGATGTCTCCGGCCACTACGCGTTCAACGATCCCGAGGTCAAGGAGCAGGTCGAGAAGCTCTATCGCAACCTCGCTGCCCAGGACATCGACGGCAAGCGCTTTGTGATCGAGCACATCAAGCGCCCGATTAAGCAGTACGTCGTCGGTCTTAACCTCAAGGGCGTCACGAGCCGCATCGAGAAGGCTCTCGAGGACTAAGTAGCTTTTCCTACACGACGCCGGGCCTGGGGCATGTCCCAGCTGCAGGCCCGGCACATAGGACAAAGGGACATCCCCTTTGTCCTATTTTTTGAGTTTGGATTCCTTCGAAGGAGTTTGTACCATGAAGTTCTTTATCGATACCGCCAACCTTGACGAGATCGCCGAGGCCAAGAGCTGGGGCTGCCTTGCCGGCGTCACCACCAATCCGTCCCTGTACGCCAAGACCGGCGGTAAGCTCGCCGACTTTGAGCCCCATATGCTCAAGATTGCCGAGCTCTGCGAGGGTCTGCCCGTGTCTGCCGAGTCTACCGCGACTACTGCCGAGGGCATGATCGAGGAGGGCAAGCGTCTTGCCGCCCTGGCTCCCAACATTGTGGTTAAGCTCCCCGTCTGCGAGGCCGGCCTCGCCACCTGCCGCGCGCTGGCCGATGCGGGCGTGCGCGTCAACATGACGCTCGTCTTCTCGCCGACGCAGGCCTTGATGGCCGCCAACGCCGGCGCCCGCTACATCAGCCCGTTTGTGGGACGCTTCGATGACATCGCCGAGGACGGTATCTCGCAGCTCGACAACGTTGTGACCTGCATCAAGAACTATGACTGGACCGGTAAGAACGTCGACGACACCGTCGAGATCATCACCGCATCCGTCCGCACGCCCAATCACGTGACCCAGGCGGCGCTACTCGGTGCCGATATTGCGACCGTCCCCATGGCCGCTCTTAAGAAATGCCTGCATCACCCGCTGACCGACCAGGGCCTTGCCTCGTTCGAGGCCGACTGGAAAAAGGTCGTCGAGGCACAGTAACGATGGTTCTGCCGGCCCAGCATTTGTTATGCCGGGCCGGCGTGCTCAAGAGAGGAAACTCCATGACCGATCAGGAACTGGCCAAGATTGCCAATGAGGTTCGCCGCGGTATTGTCACGGGCGTCCATGCCGCCAAGTCGGGGCATCCGGGAGGGTCGCTTGGCGCCGCCGACATTATGACCTACCTCTACTTTGAGGAAATGGATGTCGACCCGGCGAATCCGAGCCGCGCCGAGCGCGACCGCTTTGTGCTCTCCAAGGGACATTGCGCTCCGGCACTCTATGCCGTGCTCGCCGAGCGCGGGTTCTTTCCCAAGGAGGAGCTCGAGACGCTCCGTCATATCGGCAGCCGCCTGCAGGGCCATCCCAATATGAATGACACGCCGGGCGTTGACATGTCTACCGGATCGCTCGGTCAGGGTATCTCCGCCGCGGTTGGAATGGCACTCGCTGCAAAGCACTGGGGTGACAGCTACCGCGTCTACACGCTGCTGGGCGACGGCGAGTGCGAGGAGGGGCAGGTGTGGGAGGCGGCCATGTTCGCCGGCAACCACGACCTGGATAACCTCGTCGCTATCGTCGATCACAATGGCCTGCAAATTGACGGCAGTATCGACGAAGTTAACTCGGCTATGCCGCTTGCCGACAAGTTCCGTGCCTTTAAGTGGCATGTGATTGAGCTCGCCGACGGTAACGACATGGCGCAGATTGCCGCGGCCTTTGCCGAGGCTCGCAAAGTGAGTGCCTCGCCTGTGGCCATTATCGCCAAGACGGTGAAGGGCAAGGGCGTTTCCTTTATGGAAAACCAGGTGGGCTGGCACGGCAAGGCACCCAACGATGAACAGTTTGAGCAGGCCATGGCCGAGCTCGCAGCAGCAGGGGAGGAGCTCTAATGGCAGACGTCAAGAAAGTCGCCACGCGCGTTAGCTATGGCGAGGCACTTGTCGAGCTGGGCAATGAGCACGATGACTTTGTGGTTCTCGATGCCGACCTGGCCGCCGCCACACAGACCGGCAAGTTTAAGGCTGCGCACCCTGAGCGCTTCTACGACGCCGGCATTGCCGAGAGCAACTTGATGGGGCTTGCCGCCGGCATTGCAACCACGGGCCACGTCGCCTTTGCGAGCACCTTTGCCATGTTCGCCGCCGGCCGCGCGTACGAGCAAGTTCGTAATTCCATCGGCTATCCGCACCTCAACGTCAAAATCGGCGCCACACATGCGGGTATCTCGGTCGGCGAAGACGGCGCCACGCATCAGTGCTGCGAGGATATCGCGCTCATGCGCACGATCCCGGGTATGACGGTGATCGTTCCCGCCGATGACATCGAGGCTCGCGCTTGCGTGCGCGCCGCGTATGAATTTGAGGGGCCGGTCTACATGCGTTTCGGCCGCCTGGCAACACCGGTCATCAACGACCGCGAGGACTATGAGTTCAAGATTGGTCGCGGCGTGGTCGTGCGCGAGGGGTCCGATGTGACCATCATCGCTTGTGGCCTCATGGTTGCCGAGGCGCTTGAAGCTGCCGAGGCGCTCGCTGCCGATGGTATTGACGCCGAGGTCATCAACATGCACACGATCAAGCCGCTTGATGAGCGTCTGGTGGTTGCCAGCGCCAAGAAGACCGGTCGCGTGGTCACCGCCGAGGAGCACTCGATTATCGGCGGTCTTGGCGAGGCCGTGGCCTCGGTACTCGCGGAACAGCATCCGGTGCCGATGCGACGCGTCGGCGTGCGCGATGTGTATGGCGAGTCCGGCCCTGCGGTCGATTTGCTGCACGAGTACGGTTTGGACGCCGACGGTATCGAAGCTGCGGTCAGGTCTGTGTTGTAAGGAAGGTTTCCATGGGATTTGTATCTGCCAACCAAGTGACGATCGGGTATACCGCCGCCTCGCGCGAGGACGCCCTGCATTATTTGTCCGAGCAGGCCATCGAGCTCGGTTTTGCCGATGACGCATCTGCCGTAGAGGCTGCCTTTATTGCTCGCGAGAACGAGGCCGAGACCGGCCTTGTCGCCGGTTTTGCCGTTCCGCATGCCAAAAGCGACGCGATCCACACGCCGGGCGTTGCCGTGCTTAAACTGGCCGAGCCCGTTGAATGGCCGAGCTTCGATGGGGTGCCCGTCGATGTTGCGCTCGCGCTGTACGTGCCTGCCGGCGAGGCTGGAACCACGCATCTGCGCTTGCTCTCCAAGGCTGCCGTGATGCTGATGGACGCCGGCTTCCGTGACAAGGTGCGCGCGAGCACCGATCCCGTTGAGATTGCGGAGCTCATCAATAGCGGACTCGAAGACTAGAACGGTCATCCCGTTCAATCAATCGATCCTTCTCCAAGGAAAAGGGCCGCGACGCCATAGAGGTGTCGCGGCCCTGTTTGCGTTTCCCCAGATAAAACCTGCCAAAATAAACCTGTCCCTTTTTGGCAGGTTGTGGGGCTCGGGTTTGCTTGTCTCGCGTGACGTTGCGTGGAATAATCGAGGCGAACCATCTTAACTGGAATTCATTGCGCTTGCCCTTCGGCTGCGCCTATTTTCGGAGGCATCATGAGGATCGTTAAGCGTATCAATCACAATGCCGCCTTGCTTGTCAACGATAAGGGAACCGAGCTTGTGGCGCTGGGGAAAGGCATTGGTTTCCCTGACGGCCCCGATGAGGTTTCACTTGCGCAGATTGAGCGCACGTTTTACAACGTTGATGCACGCTACCTGCCACTTCTTAACGAGATCGATCCCAAGGTAATGGAATTTAGTGCGCAGATTGCCGATGTCGCGCGCGCCAACATTTCGCGCGAGTTGTCGGCGAACCTTCCTTTTACGCTTGCCGATCACATTAGCTTTGCCATTAAGCGCTGTCGTGAGCACATGTATGTTCAGATGCCGCTTTCTTGCGACGTGCAGCAGCAATATCCCGTTGAATTCAAAATCGCCACGTTCGCCCACGCTGGCATAGAACGCGAATTCGGCGTGTTTATGCCGCGCGGGGAGAGGGCAGGTATCGCACTCTGCATCGTTAACAGCGTGATGGCAAGTTCGAGCAAAGCAAAGTCAAATGACGTGCGCCGCGAGGAGCGCCTGATTGAGAAACTCGTAACGATTATTGAGAAAGACCTGGATATCTCTGTTGATCGTGATGCCTTCGACTATGCGCGTTATGACACCCATGTGAGATATTTGCTGGAGCGTGTTCGCACCGGTGAGCCGCTCAATACCGACAATGCGGCACTCTATCAGCCCCTCTGTGATGAGCATCCGGCCGTGGCGGCTTGCGTCGAGAAGATGGCCAGACTCATTGAGGAGACCTATCAAGCTTCCGTCGTGCCCGAAGAGAAGGTGTACCTTATGCTTCATGTCAATCGGGTCTATGCCGGCAATATGAGAGACGGGTCCTTAACGGTCGAATAGATGGCTTCTTTACCGCTTAAGGATGAAAATCTACCGTTCGCGGTATTCTGAACATCGTGAGGCTGCCGTCCTCATGGCGGAGCTGATAACCTTGGCGCGACATAAGGTGTTATTCGAGAGCTGAGCTTCCGAAGCGTGACGTAAAGACAGGGCGACCTGTCGATGTCTCGTTTTGGAGCTTTTTGTCTTTACGCCGTTTCCCTCAACAATCGAATATTTCCATGTGGGCGGCAGGCCACCGTCCGCTTTGTCTCCTCGCGCGCGCAGCGAGGAAGGAACCGGATCGTTCGAAAGGGAAGATGATATGGCTGACAATAAGAAGATCGCAGCCGATGTGCTCGAGGCGCTGGGTGGCAAAGACAACATCACCTTTGCAGCCCACTGCATGACGCGCCTGCGTTTTAACCTTAAGGATATGGAATTGCCCGATATTAACGCTGTTAAAAAAATAAACGGCGTCATCGGCGCTCAAATATCTGGCGGGCAGTTCCAGGTGATTATTGGGCAGAACGTGCCTAAGGTATATGACGAGCTCATCACGATGAGCGGCTTGGCCAAGCAGGAGAGTATCGACGAGAACCTCGACGCAAGTGGAGTCAAAACACCGCTTACTCCGGCAGCCGTTGGCAATGCGATTCTTAACTACCTCTCGGGCTCCATGGTTCCGATGATTCCATTGCTGCTCGCTTCGGGCATGTTCAAAACCGTTGCCGTCGTACTCGGGCCAACGATGCTCAATCTCATTGCGGATACGAGCGATCTATATATCCTGCTCAATATGCTCTACAACGTGACGTTCTACTTTATACCAGTCTTCTTGGGCTTTTCGGCCGCCAAGAACATTGGCGCCACGCCTATGTACGGTGCTTTTATGGGCGGTGTGCTTATCGAACCGACGTTTATGCAAATGGCAGCCGAGGGAAAAGCCTTTAGCGTCTACGGCATCCCCTGCGTGCCTGAAAACTATGCACAGACGGTCATTCCCGTTCTGCTCACAGTGGCCTTGATGTCCGTCTTCGAAAAGTTCCTGCGCAAGCATATGCCTGATTCGCTTACTACGGTGTTTACGCCGCTTTGCACGCTTGCTCTGACTGTCCCCTTTGCGCTTTGCCTGCTTGCCCCTCTTGGCTCTTTGTGCGGCAACGGCCTGGCTGCAATCTTTGGGTTCCTCGGCGCCGAGGGTGGCATCGCGGCGATTATTGGTGGCGGCTTGCTTGCAGCAATTTGGTTGCCCATGGTCATTACGGGCATGCATGTCGCGGTCATTATGATTGCCATTGCAAACTTCATGTCGACGGGCTCTGACAGCTTTATTATGGTCGCTGCTACGGTTGCGCTGTGGGCTGCCTATGGAGTGGAGATTGCGACATGGCTCAAACTCCGTAACAAGGAGGAAAAGAGACAATGTGCCGGCTATCTTGTCGCCCAGCTCATTGGAGGCGTCGGCGAGCCGTTCATCTATGGCATGCTGTTCCGCTATCGTAAGCTGTTCATTGCCTGCATGGCGGGTTCATTTGTCGCCGGTGCCGGGTCGATCGCTCTGCATGTGAATGCCTATCTTGCTGGTGCTGCTTCAAACGTGCTTAATATTATGACGTTTGTCGGCGGTGGCAATGAGAACCTGATCTGTGCCGCCATCGCTTCGGCAGCTGGCTTTATCGTAAGCTTTGCCGTTGCCTGGTTCTTTGGCTTTAGTGAGGATGAGCTTGAGAACGGTCCGATTTCCGAGCGCTAGAAAAGCGGTCGCATATAGGTGGTTCAGCTCAAAAAATGCCGCCTATAGATGATTCCGCAGGGCGGTATGTTTGCTGCCGCCCTGCATATTATGTCGAAGGGGTTGTTACATATGCTTATCAGTGAGGCTATTCAAGCTATCCAGGACTATTGCGGCGGCATCGATGCTTTTACCGGTAAGCCCATCGAGCTTGCGACGACGCGCGATCGGGTGCTTTACGGCAACATCGATCAGCAATGTACCGGAATCGTTACATGCATTTGGGCTACGGCGGAGGTAATTCGCCGTGCCAAGGAGCTTGGCGCCAACCTGATTGTTCCGCACGAGGCGCTGTTCTGGAACCACGGAGACAGCCGTGAGGTGGTCGCGGGGAACGAGACCTTTGAGGCAAAGTGCGCCTTGCTTGACGATTGGGGTGGAGCGGTCTGGCGTTGCCATGACTATATCCACTCGGGCGTTCCGCTCGCCTCGGACGGCTCGATGGTCGACGGCATCTTTTACGGATTCGCAGCAAAAATGGGCTGGCTCGAATATGCGACGGATGGGTCGTTTATGAGTTATCGGATTGATCCAATGCCGGCGCGCGATTTGGCGAAAATGCTTGTCCTCAAGCTCGGTCTTAATGGAACGCGCCTGATCGGCGACGGCGATGCCTTGGTGGGTAACGTCGAGATTCCGATGCATATTATGGGCCGAGATAACGACGAGATTGCCCATATCGACTCTGATGACATCGATTGCATTTTGGCGATGGAGCTTATCGACTTTACGGTGAGTGAATACATCCGCGACGCCGCAATGCTCGGTCAGGGGAAATGTGCCATCCATATGGGTCACTTTAACGGCGAAGAGCCGGGCATGGAATACATGTCGACATGGTTGCCCGCTGCGCTCGGAGACGCTGGTGCAGACTTGCCGGTCACCTTTGTGCCCATGGGAGACACTTATCAATACGTACTGGCATAGATGTCCTGGGCCGCGACGCCATAGAGGTGTCGCGGCCCTGTTTGTGTTTCCCCAGATAAAACCTGCCAAAATAAACCTGTCCCTTTTTGGCAGGTTACTGATTCATGTTGCCGTGGATGTAGGGGGTGACTTCGGGGGAGATGTGGCTGCAGCCCAGTTCGCGCAGCGCGGACTCGATGGCGGCGGGCAGCGGGGTCTTGCCCTCGGCATTGACGGTAGCACCGCCGAGGGCGGCAATCTTGGCGACATCTGCGGGTGCGGCCTCGATACGCATGCAGCCGCCGACCAAGCGCGCGCGAACCTGCGACAGACCAAGATCGTGCAGGTAGTCCTCGCAGGCGCGGATTAAATCGACCTTCTCGTGCGTAAGCTCCTCGCCTGTGGGGACGCGCGTGGCAAGACAGGCTCCCGCCGGCAGGTTCCAAACGGGATAGCCCCATGCGCGCAGCAGCTCGCGCTCTTCGTCCTTGGTAAAGCCGACCTCCATAAGAGGGGAGCGTACGCCGAGCTCTTTGGCAGCGCGCATGCCGGGACGGTAGTCACCGCGATCGCTTGCATTGCTGCCATCGATGACGGTGGGAAAGCCGAGCGACTTAGCGTGGTTGACGATGGCGGTAAAGCCGGCGTGCTTGCAGTGGTAGCAACGGTTGGCGTCGTTGCAGGCTACTTGGGGGAGCTGCAGCTGATCGACCGAAAGATTGAGCACGGGGAGCTTAAAATGCGGTCCCTCATTGGTCTGCCTGTCAACGGATCGCTCAAACGAGGTCTGTTCGGGCGTGCCGATGAGCGGCGTGGTGAGGTGAACGAGAAGCGTGCTGGCAGGCATGATGCGGGCGCAGACCGCGGCCAAAAAGCTGCTGTCGACGCCACCGGAAAAGCCGATGGCGACGCGTCCGTATGCCAAAAGCAGCTGTTCGAGCGCCGCGAGTTTGTCCTGAAGCTCCTTTGCAGGTGCGGTAGTGTCTGAAAGCATAAAACAATCCTTACCATTGAGTACTCGGTCGAAAACTATAATCCTATCGGACTGCTCGTCATATGACTTTTGCCTATGTAACGATAGTGCAATATGCTATATACGTTATATACAAGTTTGTAAAGTGCGCTAGAGTGGCCGTAATGCAATCCGGTGAGGGGACCGATATGATCAAGACTGTAATTTTTGACATGGACGGAACGCTGGTCGATACCGAGCGTTTGGGCATCAAGGCATGGAAGGCGGGCGCTGCCGAGCTGGGGGTCGCGATTGATGATGCGCTGATCCATCAGTTTATCGGCCGCACTCTGCCCGATGTCATGGACATCCTTGATAAGCATTACGGCAGCCATGAAACCACCGAGGCGATCTATGTTCGCCACAAGGAGATTCGCGACGAGATGGTCAAGACCGATTTGGAGCTTAAGGCCGGTGCCGCCGAGTGCATAGGCGAGCTGCTGGCTGCGGGCTATCACGTGGGTCTAGCGACGTCGTCGCGCCTCGCTACGGCCGAGCGCAACCTTAAGATGGTCGGCCTTTTTGACAAGTTTGAGACGGTGACCTGCGGCGAGGACGTCGTGCACGGCAAGCCCGACCCCGAGATGTATCTGCTTGCCTGCGAGCGCGCGGGCTTTGCTCCCGAGGAATGCGCTGTGGTCGAGGATTCACGCAACGGCTGCGTCTCTGGCATCACGGCCGGCTGCCATGTCTTTGCCGTCCCCGACATTGTGCCGCTGCCGCAGGACGTGGTGGATGGCTGCGAGGCCGTGCTCGATACGCTGTTCGACCTGACGGCGGCGGTCAAGGCTGTGCGCTAGACAGCTGCGGCGTTGAAACGGGCAATTGCCCACATTTACGCTTAAGCATAAGGGGTCCGGCAATGGCCGGGCCTCTTTTGCTTAAGCTGCGTTTTGGCATACTGGTCGACGTGCTATAGATACGCGCCCAGGTTGATGGCGGTGGCTTCGGCTTGGCTGCTCGCCTGGGTACTGGCGCGCTCGAGCAGGAACGGCCGCACGAGTTCCTGACGGTTGATGTCCTCGGCGGCTGTGACCTCGGTGACGGTGCGTGCGGCGGAGCCGATACGGACGCGTTTGGTTTTTGTCGGCGCCTTGTTCTCGATTTGCTCCACGAGCAGCTGCACGCCCTTGCGGCCAATTTCGTAACCCGGCGGTGCCACTGTGGTGAGAGGGACCGACCCGCTCCATGCAAGCGGGTTGCCGTCGCAGCCGGCCACGCGAACCTGCTTGGGGACGGAGATGCCTTTGTCGATCAACGCCGAGATAACACCCGAGGCCAATACGTCGGTTAGGCCGATGACAAAATCCGGACGCTCATCGGTGGAACGCTCGGCAATTTGAGTGCCGATACTGTAGCCGTCGGCTGCGGTATTCCATTCTCCGGCGTCAATGACCTCAATTTTGATGTCGGGATGAAGGGCGAGGGCCTTGTGAATGCCAAGCACGCGCAGGGTGAGCTGCATAAATGCCGCTCTGCCCACAACGGTGATATGGCGTGCGCCGCGGGCAATGGCGAGCTCGGCGATAATGCGCCCCTGTGCCTCGTTGTCGGCGGCCACGTAGTAACCGGGCTCGGAACAGTGGATGTCCAGATGGACAATCGGCACGGGCATCATGGTCATGGCGGGGTGCCAATCGGGGGATGCCATGGGCTGAACCATGACGCCGGACATCTGCGTGCCCATAAAGTAGCGCAGGTAATGGTCTTCGAGAATATCGTCGTTATCGGCGTTGGCGATAAGCAGGTCGTAACCGTGCTTGCGGGCCTCGTTATGGGCACCGCTGGCAATTTGGAGCGAGAAGCCGTGGTCGAGACGGGGGAGGACCAGGCCAAAGGACTTAGTGGTGCCTCCTGCGAGCTGACGGGCGCTTTGGTTGGGCAGGTAGCCAAGGCGATTGATGGTCTCGTTGATGATTTTGAGGGTCTCGGGGCGCAGCTTTTCGGGATGGTTGAGCGCGTTGGATACCGTGCCCAGCGAGACCCCTGCCTCGCGCGCGACGTCGCTGATTTTTACCTTTGCCATAGCGGCCCCTTTGATGCGTTTCAAGTACAAGCCAGATTGTAGCATCGTCCGTCCCTAGGGTGTCAAAACCTGCCAATTAGGGACAGGTTTATTTTGGCAGGTTTTATCTGGGGAAACGCTATTGCCAACGCGACCACCACGAAGGGGACAGGCACCTTTGTGGTGGTTTGGACCGGCTGAACGTGTGTGCATCGGGTGGTATCTAAGTTGAGATACCACTTCTGGTATATCAGCTTGCGCTTGCGTGAGTACAATACTCGAACGTTATACGTCTCAGCGCCCCTTGTGCGTGGACGTTTTACAGTCACGCGAGCGAAGGGATTTATCCTATGTGCGGAATTGTCGGCTACACCGGCTCTGATATTGCAAAGAACATCCTTGTCACGGGCCTTAAGCGTATGGAATATCGCGGCTATGACTCCTCGGGCGTCGCACTCGAGGTGGGCGAGGGCACGGCGGCTCACCTCGACGTCATTCGCCGCGTGGGCAAGGTCGCGGGCCTGGAGAGTGAACTTACCAATGTCGACAGCGACGCCACCTGCGGCATCGGCCACACCCGCTGGGCTACCCACGGCAAGCCCTCCGTTGTCAACGCCCATCCCCACACCAGCTGCGACGATCGCATCGCCATCGTCCACAACGGCATCATCGAGAACTTCGCCGAGCTGCGTGAGGAGCTGGAGGGCCGCGGCCATCACTTTAAGAGCGAGACCGATACCGAGGTCTTTGCGCACTTGATCGAAGAAGCCTATGCCGAGACACACGACCTGATGGCTTCTGTGCGCGAGGCCTGCACCCACGTGGTGGGCGCCTATGGTTTGGCCGCCGTTTCTGCCGATGAGCCCGGCGTGATCGCCGTGGCCCGCAAGGACTCCCCGATTGTGGTCGGTGTCGGCGAAACCGGCTCCTACGTTGCCTCCGACGTGATCGCGCTTATCGATGCCACCCGCGATGTCGTGGTGCTCGAGGACGGTCAGTTTGCCAAGCTTACGCCCGCAGGCGTCGAGTATACCGACGAGGCTGGCAACGTGATTGAGCCCAAGCTTACCCATATCGACTGGGACCTGGATATGGCCGAAAAGGGCGGTTATCCCGACTTTATGCTTAAGGAGATCCATGAGCAGCCTCGCGTCGTGCGTGATACCCTGGTGGGCCGCATGACCCCCGCCGGTGAGCTCGATATCGACGAGCTGGGCCTTTCGCTCGAGGAGCTCAACGATATCGACCGCGTGTATGTGATTGCCTGCGGCACCAGCTACCATGCCGGACTTATCGCCAAGAACCTTATTGAGGGTTGGGCTCGTATTCCTACCGAGGTCGAGGCGGCAAGCGAGTTCCGCTATCGCAACCCCATCATCACGCCGACGACGCTTGTCGTGGCCGTGTCCCAGTCGGGCGAGACGGCCGACACCCTTGCCGCCATTCGCGATGCGCGCATCAAGGGCGCCAAGGTCTTTGGCATCACCAACGTGCTGGGCAGCCCGGTGGCGCGCGAGAGCGACGGCGTTATCTACACCAAGGCCAACAAGGAGATTGCAGTTGCCTCGACCAAGAGCTTCATCGGTCAGGTCGTGAGCCTTACGCTTTTGGCCCTGCTGCTGGCGCAGGTTAAGTACCGTCTGACCACCAAGCAGGCGCGCATGCTGTTCCGCGAGCTTTCCGATACGGCCGAGCAGATCCAGTGGATCCTGGATACGCAGACCGAGGCCGTGCACGAGGCCGCGCTTGTCTGCAAGGACGCGCAGTCTGCATTGTTCGTGGGTCGCGGCATGGGCGCCGCCATTTCCTACGAGGGCGCGCTCAAGCTCAAGGAGGTCAGCTACCTGCATGCCGAGGCATATGCTGCCGGCGAGATGAAGCACGGCCCTATCGCGCTGATCGACCCGGGTTTCCCCGTTATCGCGGTTGCAACCAAAAGCGCAACATACGACAAGACGGTGTCGAACCTCATGGAGTGCAAGGCGCGCGGCGCCAAGGTCATCGTCGTTGCTACCGAGGGCGACGAGGAAATCAACAAGATCGCCGACTGCGTCATTCGCGTGCCGGCCGTCCGCGACGTATTCAGCCCCATCACGGCGAGCGTTCCGCTGCAGCTGCTCGCCCGCGAGGTTGCCATCCTGCGCGGTTGCGACGTTGACCAGCCCCGCAACCTGGCCAAGAGTGTCACAGTAGAGTAATCGAGTTCCTACGTCCTAACAACTAAGGCCCGGCTTCGTTGCGGCGGAGCTGGGCCTTGTTGCATTTGCCCAGATAAAACCAGCCAAAATAAACCTGTCCCTTTTTGGCAGGTTAGCGGAGCTTGCTGGTCTCGAAGTACTCGGGATATTGGTCCAGGACCTCGGTTTGGTTGCGGAACATCATATGCAGGTGCTTGCTGACCAAAAAGCTTGCCTCGATAGGATCGCGACCGGCGATGGCGCGGCGGATTTGCTTGTGCTCGTTAACAATCTCCTGATTGTCGAGCGCCTGCGTAGCGGCGCGCAGCCAGCGGAAGCGCTCCAGGTCGGCATTGGTCGCCTCGAGCCACGACCACACGGTGCTGCGGCACGCGATGCTAAAGATCATGCGGTGCATGAGGTTGTCGCTTAAAAAGAAGCCGATGCGGTCCTCTTCGGCCATGGCTTTTTCCTGCAGCGCGATGGCTCGGTCGAGCTGCTCGATGCCTACCGAGGTGGCACGGGCGCAGCACTCCACAATCACCTGCTTTTCCAGGTGTTCGCGAATGTAGCAGGCACTCTCGGCAAGGGTGAGGTTGATGGGCGAGACATAGGTGCCGCTTTGGGGCACGGTGCGCACTAGGCCCTCTTGCGCCAGACGCACCAGTGCCTCGCGCACAGGGGTGCGCCCCATATCTAGGTCGTCGCAAAGCTGCTTGACGCCCAGCTTTTCGCCCGGCTTGTAGTCCAGGTAGACTATTTTGCGTCGAATGGTGTGGTAGGACTGGTCCTGTAGGCTCGTTTCCTGCTCGCCGACGTGCATCGATTCTTCCATAGTGCCTCGCAACTGTTCTATCACACTCATATGTCAATTGTTAATTATGCCGCGAATCAGCTCTCCGCGCTGGGTAATTCGGTTGTTGCCCGAGAACTATTGCGGCATCTTAGTCTGTTTTTGCGCATGGCTGTGCTCGATGTTGCCGTATCATAAGCCGTCGCAAACGTGAAATAGAAAGAAGGAATCCCATATGCAACTGGTAAATATCGTACGCGAGCGCTGGAAGGGCGTCTTGTTCTGCCTGATCATCGCCATCCCTGCGTCGTTGCTCGGCAAACAGATTGAGGTGGTCGGTGGGCCGGTATTTGCCATCCTCTTTGGCATGGTTCTGGCGCTCGTCTTTCCCAAGAATCGTCGCGAACAGCTCGCCGCCGGCGTCACCTATACGTCTAAAAAAGTCTTGCAGTACGCGGTTATCCTGCTTGGCTTTGGCATGAACCTCTCGCAGATTCTGTCCAAAGGCGCCCAGTCGTTGCCGATTATCGTGGCTACGATCTTGACCTCGCTCATCATCGCTTTTGTGCTCTGCCGCGTTATGAACGTGCCGGGCAAGATCGCGACGCTTGTGGGTGTGGGTTCGTCGATTTGCGGCGGTTCCGCCATCGCCGCGACCGCGCCCGTCATCGATGCCGACGATCGCGAGATTGCCCAGGCTATTTCGGTCATCTTCCTGTTTAACGTTATCGCGGCGCTCGTGTTTCCAACGCTTGGAGGCATGCTTGGGCTGACCAACGAGGGCTTTGGCCTGTTTGCCGGTACCGCTATCAACGACACCTCGTCTGTAACGGCTGCGGCGAGCGCCTGGGACAGTATGCATCCCGGCGCCAATGTGCTCGAGAGCGCTACGGTAGTCAAGCTCACCAGGACGCTGGCCATTATTCCCATCACGTTGGTCCTCGCATGCTGGCAGATGCATCTGGCGCGCAAGGCCGGCGGCGACGCCAAAAGCACGTTCTCCCTTAAGCGCGCGTTTCCCATGTTTGTGCTGTTCTTTGTGCTGGCGAGTGTGGTCACCACAGTGTTTCAGCTTCCCGCGTCCGTTACGGCGCCCATCAAGGAGCTGTCGAAGTTCTTTATCGTGATGGCCATGGCGGCTATTGGCTTTAATACCGATATCGTCGAGCTGGTCAAAAAAGGCGGCAAGCCCATCGCATTGGGCTTTTGCTGCTGGATTGGCATTGCGTGCATGGGTTTGGGAATGCAGCACGTGCTGGGAATCTGGTAGAGAAGTAGCCCATTTACGTGCTGGTTGCCGGTGGCCGCATCCTCGCGGTGGAGCGATAGGAGCTCTTGCGGGTATGGCTTGTCCGCAGGTTAATAGATCCCGAAGAGCTCTTATCGCCCCGCCAGGATGGCGATGCGGGGCAACACCTATACTCGCAGGATGGCGCTTTCTGCCCTATAGTGTTTGGTGAGCAATATCGTTCAATTTTGAAACACTCGGTCGTGCGACCGTCGGCGGTTGTACGTCGCAGCGGACAGGGGCAAATCATGGATAGCGATGCCAAGCTGAACATCTTGACCGATGCCCTAGCTGCTGCCGGGGCCTCGGCATTGGCAATCGATGCGCGTGGGGACGTCGCGATCTCGACCATGAATGACGCGGCGCTTGAGCGGGATGTGGCGGCTTTTGTCGCTGAGCGCCTCGACCGCATAGGAGACGGCGCGCGTCTGGTTATGGGGCGTGCGGGTACGCGCCTGAGCCTGACCGTTCGCCCCACCGACAAAGAGGGCGGGGGCCTTTGGGTCATCGTGGTCCGCGAGGTGCGCGCCGCCGCGGCGCATGCGGGCATCGAGTGGCTCAACGCCGACGAAGTTGAGGCCCGCTACGAATCGAGCGCGTACGGCATCGTCGAAGATGCGGCAGCGGTCGCTGCCCCCGTACGGGAGAGCTATGCGCGCGGAGTGCCCCTTATGCTCGAGGGCGAGCTGGGCGCGGGACAGGATCAGATTGCAAAACGCCTGTACCTGGATGGACCCTATGCCGACCAGCCCTTTGTGTCCGTTGCGCTCGATGAGCTTACGGATCGCGGTTGGCGCCATCTGCTCAAAAGTTCCGAATCGCCGCTATTCCAAACGGGGCTGACACTTTGCATGGGCGGATGGCATGCCGTTGGCCCCCAACGCCTGCGCGAGCTCGTGTCCGCAATGATCGACACGGCGCTCGCAACTCGTTGCCATGTGGTGTTGACGGCAAACGACATGCCAGGCGGCGGCGAAAGCGATCAGGCTGCTTTTGTAACCGAGCGTCTGGCCTGTGCAGTGAGTGTGGCGCCGGCGATTGCCGAGCAGGGCGGCGCGTCGGAAAAGGTTGCGCGCTATCTGGAGTATCTGGCAGATATGTTTGAGACGGCAACACCTGCCTTGTCGTCCGGGGCGGCAAAGACACTCGATGCCTATCGATGGCCCCGTAACTATCTACAGCTTCGTGAGGTTTCGGAACGACTTTATATATTAGTGAGGATGGGTACGGCCGAGCGGGCGGTGGCGGAGGAGGTGCTCGCTCAGGAGGACGTTATCAAGACCGCGACCTTTGGTGCCCCGACGCTCGATAGCGATCTGTATATCTTGCGCCCACTGGCCGATACCGAGCGCGATATCGCACGGCTGGTCGTAGGTCACCTTCACGGCAACAGGACCCGAGCTGCCGAAGTGCTAGGGATAAGCCGTACGACCCTGTGGCGCCTGCTGAAGGACGACGACCGTTAAGCGAGGCGCCCGTGACCGCGCTCGGCGCGTGTGATACAGTCCAAAGCAGTATTGTTTCGACTGTGTTACGGCGTGCGGGGAGTATGGCGGAGACTTCAAAAACAAATCGGGTTCGAAAGCCCGCGGCGCCGGTCAACCGTCGCACGACTTCACGGACGTGGGGCAAAAGCGCCTCGGGGTTCGACGGCTCGTTCAAACGCACTAAATATGGTTATCCTTCGGCAAGCGCTCGCTTGGCCATGCAGGCCGAATCATCGCTGTGGGGCCGTAAGCGTGTGGTGGGGTCAAAGCTCAAGCACGATGGAACGCTCGGCTACATTAGCCGTGGCGCTGCTCGCCGTAGCGGCCTCAATCCCGCAGGCTGGCATCGCTATGTTCCGATCGCGGTCGTTGTCGCGGTGATTGTCATCGCGCTCGCGGCGCTTGGCTACGCCGGCGGCGGGGCCAATCTGGACGCAATGTTTAAGTCGCCCGAGCTCGCGCATGCAGGCACAGAAGTTGTCGAGGGCGTTCAGACCCAGACGGGCGTCGCGCCCCAGCGCGGCATGGTCGCAGCCGCTGCCACCATTGCCGATGCTCAAAAGGATGAAGGCGAACAGGGCGATGGCGCCAAAGCAACTCGAACGAATGAAACGACGACAAATCCATCGGCAAGATAAGTTGCTAGTGGGGTAGCAAATTTGGGACGGGGCCTTTTAGCTGCCCAAGTGTCGAATGCCAGCAGCAGCTCATTCGATGTCAGTCGCCAACAGCGAGCGGGCCGCATTTGCGCCAAGGTGACGTGAAATGAGAGGGCGCTGACCTTCTGGTCGCGCCCTCGTGTTGATGTTCACTAAGAAGTGGTCCGAGTGATCACTGGGAAATGAGCACCGTGAGCACGAAAAATTGAGCAGTTTAAGCAAGAGGGCCGCGCCCCGGGGACCGGGGGTGCGCCCCTCGCCGTATGGTTTCCCCGGGCGGTTACTTTGGCGAGCCCGCCCGGGAAGGATGGAGGAGATGACCGTGCCCCTGGACACAGTGAATGATATACGGTCGATGGATGCCGCCGGGCGCTCGAGGTCCGAGATCGCCCGAGTGCTCCACGTGAGCCGGAACACCGTGGCGAAGTACGCCGACATGGAGGACATGTCGCCCGCCGCGCCGATGCCCCGGAGGAGGGGCAGGCCCGCGCTCGAGGGCAACGAGGAATGGGTCGCGGGCGTTCTCGAGGCCGACCTCGGGGCCCCGAGGAAGCAGCGCCACACCGCCAGGCGGATCTACGACAGGCTCGTCGCCGAGCGCGGCTACGGCGGCTCGTACTCCACCGTGCAGAGGTTCGTCCGCGAGCTCAGGCTCGCCCGGGCGGCGGCGGGCGGAGAGGGGTACCTCGAGCTCGAGTGGGCGCCCGGCACCTGCCAGGTCGATTTCGGGAACTTCCGCGCCGCGGTCGGCGGGAGGACCCTCGACCTCAAGCTGCTGGTCGCGACGCTCCCGCACTCGAACGACCGGCAGTGCGTCGCCCTCATGTCGCAGAGGTCGGAGTGCCTGTGCGCCGGGCTGCTCGAGATCTTCCGCCGCTGGGGCCGCGCCCCGGCTGCGATGGTGCTCGACAACGCCACCGAGGCGGGCAGGATGGTACGCGGCGAGGTCACGGAATCGAGGCTGTTCTCGCAGTTCAGGGCCCACTACCGCTTCGAGAGCCGGTACTGCAACCCCTATTCGGGAAACGAGAAGGGCTCCGTCGAGAACGCCGTGGGGTTCCTCCGGCGCAACCTCCTCGTCCCCGTGCCGGCGTTCGGCACGCTCCCCGAGCTCAACGCGTTCCTCGCCGAGGGATGCGCGAGGATCAACGCGGAGTCGCGCTGCCGCGACGGCAGGCCGCACGGGGAGGCCTACCGGGAGGACCTCGCCGCCATGCGCGCCCTTCCCGGCGTGGAGTTCGACGCGGTGAGGTGGATCACCGCCCGCGCCGACAAGCGCGGCTACGTCGAGGCCGACGGGCGCGAGTACGTCGCCGGGCCCGCCTGGCACGGGCGGAGCCTGCTCGTCGGCATGCGCGCGACGACGGTGGAGATCCTCGCCGACCGCGGCCGCCGGGTCGCCGTCCTCCCCAGGGCCTTCGGGGAGGGCCCCGCGGTCCGGAACCCCCTCTCGCTCGTGCCCGCCATCATCGCCAGGCCGAGGGCCTTCGGGGAGTCGACGATCAGGCGCGACATGCCGCCGGGGCTCGTCGAGGGGATCGACCGGATGGACTCCGCCGGCAGGAGGCGCACGCTCAGGTCGATCGGCCGGGCGAGCGAGTCCTCGGGCTTCGAGGCGGCATGCGAGGCGGCGCTCAGGGTCGTCGAGGGCGGCCGCGTCCCCGACGACGCCACGGTCGACGTGCTGGCGAGGCGTATCGCGGGAGGCGGCGGCGGGGCCGGCGGGGCCGACCTGTCGGTCTACGACGGGTTCCTGAAGGGGGCGGTCGCCGATGGCCGCTAGCGAGGAGCTGGCCCGCAGGGTCGTGGAGGCCGGGCGGTCGTGCTCGCTCACCACCGCCGTCCTGGAGGAGTGGTCGAGGCTCGGCACCCCGAAACAGGTGGAGTACCTGGCGGGCTACCTCGAGGCGGAGAGGTCCAGCCGCGAGGCCTCGAAGCGCGCGACGCTGCTCAGGCGCTGCGCGCTGCCGGCGCCCAAGACCTTCGACGGTGTTAGCGTCAATCTATTTTTCACCAGTTTCGCTAAACAGGCGCGCCGTTCGCGCAAAGGCGGTTTCACCGGTTGCGCTAACGTATTTTC
>NZ_JBQHWK010000021.1:0-41369 GCF_052064015.1 Collinsella sp. HCP3S3_D1 | reverse complement strand
GATACTCAAAGCCCATTGTGGCATCCCGAGCCCGCGAAAAGAAGCTGCGCCGCGGGGGAGGCGACCCAAATGGCTTTCTCATATCGTCTTGCCTGCCCGGGCTCATCCGGGGCGGCAATAACGCGAACCCCACAACAGCGAGGAGTCACCATGAAGACATTGCTCAACGAGTTCAAGGAATTCATCAATCGCGGCAACGTGATGGACATGGCCGTCGGCGTGATTATCGGCGGCGCATTCACCGCCATCGTGACCTCACTTACCGATAACATCATCAACCCGCTTATCTCCGTGATTGCCGGCGGTAGCGCTACCGAGATCTCGGGGCTGGTGGTGCCGGGCACTAATATCGACTTTGGCGCCTTTATCGGCTCGTGCATCAATTTTTTGATTGTGGCGGCAATCGTCTTTGCCATCGTCAAGGCATTCAACAAGGCGCAGGAGATCGGCGACAGGCTCGCCGGTGCCACCGCCGAGGAAGCCGCACCGGCGCCCGTCTGTCCGTATTGCCTGGAAGAGGTGCACGAAGGCGCGACCAAGTGTTGCCACTGCGGAAGCGAGCTGCCCCGAGCGTAGGTGCCTTAGAGCCGACAGCGAGCGACATCTACCACCTTGCAAAACAGCGCAGCGATCAAAAATGGCCCCACCCGGGGCCATTTTCGCTTACATGGAGCGTAGATACGCGCCCCCGCTCTTATGCCTCGCGCAGCCAGTCAAACGCAACACGCGGCGTGCCGTCCGACACATACACGACGCCGGCACGCTCAAACCCCGCTTTAATACTCGCGCCCTGCATGGGCAGGTTGTCCCGATGCGTATCGATACGCAGATGGTCGGCACGCTCTTTGGCAAAGGCGAACATCGCAGCCGCGATACCGTGCACGGTGCCGTCGGACGCCACACGGTGCAGCACGGCGTACGGAGTGTCGCTACGCCATTGCCCGTCCTCAATTACGTCATAGCACTCGTCCGGGCCCGGTAAAAAGGCAAACGTCGCCACCACGCGGCCGTCGACTTCGAACACATAGCTACCACCGGCGGCGATATCGGCAGCCAGCTGCTCGGCAGAAGGCGTGCCCTCGGGCCACTGCGTGGCGTTGCCATGCGCGCGCATAAAGGCACGGGCCGCGTCATAGATAGCCATGACGGCGGGAATGTCGGTATCGAGGGTTTTTCTGATCATCACGCGGCGACCTCACGTTTATTGGTATCACTTTGATTGAGCAATGATACCAGCGTTTGAAGAGGGGCGAGAAGCAGATGGGAAGCAAAAAGCGAGCCGCCTGGTCAAAGGCCAAAAGCGAGTTTTTGGGCGCTGCCACCGGTGGCGCTATGAGCGACCTGTTTGCGCGCGAGGACGAGCGCCGCGACGCCCTGAACGCCGAGCGCGATGAAGCCTGGCGCTACAAGTCGTGCGAGCGCAAAAACCGTTACGGCACACGCGCCGAGGCCGAGGCCGTTATGGCCGACTGCGAAAGCAGCGGGCGGCGTGGTTTGGCCTGCTACAAATGCGAATACTGCGGCGGCTGGCACCTGACGTCGCACCCTTGGAAATAGACCCCGCATCGGCACGACACTGACCGAGCGCCAACCATCGCACGCAAGCTACGGGCGCGGCGGCACCAAAACATCGTAACGAACGGCCTTGCCCGCAAGTTGATAGCTCGGCTTAACGCCAGCAAGCAGCGGCCCCTTCACCGGCCGCTTGATAACGACCTTGCGCGGGCGCACCGCAAGCGCAGCTTCGACCAGCGTCTCCTCATCGGCACACGGCTGTTCCAGATGATGCAAGAGTTGAAACTTCTTTTTAACCGCCGCGCTCTTTGTGCGCTCGGGAAACATGGGGTCCAGATACACCACGTCGGGAGCGGTGAGCTCGCCCTGCCCGATCAACTCAGTTATATGGTGAAGGCCGGCAATGCTGTCCTCGCCCGCATGTAAGCGCATGCGGGCCACGGCAGTCGCAAGCGCCGGATTATCTGCCGCGCGATCCAAGGCATCCTTGAGGAGCGCCGCGATCACGCAATCCTGCTCATACAGATCGACGGTAAAGCCCGCAGCCGCCAGCAGCAGCGAATCCTCGCCAAAGCCTGCCGTGGCATCAATCGCCCATGGGCACTCGACGCCTTTTGCGCGCGCAGCCTTTACCAACAGCTCTTGCTGCAGACGGCCCTGTTTGAGCCGTGGCAGCATGCGGACAAAATCGGCACGCAACTCCATCGTGCCGTCGGTGAGCGTGAGGCCCGCGGACTTCCCGATCAGCTCAAGCCCCGCGGCCCGAGCAACAGAAAAGGGATCGACGACGCCCATGGGTACTCCTTAACAAGCAAAATGAATACGTGAGCGCCGTTTATGCCAGCACCCAACCGTCCGCTATTGTCCCACATGCGACATGGCCCACAGCATCCCAATGCAAAGCACCGCCATCAATCCCGTGCACACGGCAGCGATCACAGAATCGCCCATGCGCCTTCCCAACGACCGCGGCTCATGCACTCGCCCCGCTCCGTACATCATGGCTCCTCCTTAAGAACAGCTCCTTGTTACGGTCTCATCATCGCAGCGCCGCACATGAGCTGCCATCGATTTGGCTTACGTCCAGCTTTCCTTTTTGAAAGGTCGAATTGGGCTGCGCGGGCTCAAAGCGCTTTCAGGCGCACGCATCGCTGCGTTGAACTACAATGTGCTTCACCATATGTGCAGCACATGGGCTACGCCAGATCGGCGTACTCATATCGAAAGGACCAGCCATGAGCTCCGCTCGCAAGACTCTCAAAATCCTTGCCCTCGTCTACTTTGTTTTGGGCATCGCCAGCCTCGTCATCGCCGGCATCGGTATCGCCAGGGGCAGCCTCGATTCCACGTACGGGTCGAACGCCATGCTCGCCGCGGTCGTGCTTGTCGTCAAGGGCATTGTCGATCTTTCCGCAGGTGTTGCGGGCATCAAGGGCGCCAACAAGCCCTCGCAGGTGGATAGCGCGTTTAAGCTCGGCATCGTTGCCTCAATCGCCACGATTGCGCAGGCCGTGCTCACGCTTCCCGCACTCGGCGGCAGCGCCGTCAATATCGGCGCCTTTGTCATCGTGGTCTACGACCTGTTCTTTGTTCAGCAGGCGCACGCCGTTAAGGCCGAGAACAAGGACCGCCTGTAGGCACTCGCTTCTCATAACCCCTGCAGCCAAGCAACTAACATGGGCCGATCGCGCAGTAACGCGGTCGGTCCTTTACATTTGCCCAGATAAAACCTGCCAAAATAAACCTGTCCCTTTTTGGCAGGTTGGTTAGCTGTGGCGGTACTCGGCAATGATGAAGTCGATGTCGGTTTTAAGGGTGTCCAGGTTTGCCAGGCGCTCTTTGTCGGTAGGGCGTGTGCGGTAGTAGTACGGCGTCATCTGGAACACCGCCTCGATGTCGGCCTGGGTCTGGAGCGTAATATTCGCGGACACCCGCTGTGTGCCGACCAGTTTAAGCTCCATCGTCTTCGGAAGCTTTTCGTCGTTGATGTACGGCGTGTCGTAGAGCACCTCCTTGAGCCCAAAGAGATGACGGGCACCCGGCACCACGGTGTAGAACGAACCCTCCGGCGCCAACACGCGGGCAAACTCGCGCTCGTTAAAGGGAGCAAAGAGCTCGGTCACCATATCGAAGGCACCATCGGCCACTGGGATGTCTTTCATGTTGGCCACAAAATAGGTCGCATCGCCGCGCTTGGCGGCCAGGCGTACCATTTCTTTGCCCAGGTCAAAGCCATAAGCGTCCACGCCCGGCACCGCGCCCATGGCGCTGGTGTAGTAACCCTCGCCGCAGCAAATATCGAGCAGCGTCATGGGGCCGCCTGTAGACGCAGCACGCCCAGAAACCCATTTGCGCACCAGCTCGACCATTGCATCGCGCAGCGGCGCATAGTAGCCACGGTTCAAAAAGTCACGACGGCTGCGTGCCTGCGACTTGGGATCGCCCATGGAGTCGCCGCTCTTGGACGAACGTAGCAGATATAGATAACCCTCGCGCGCACGGTCAAACCGGTGTCCGCCCGCGCATGCAGCACCGCGCTCGTCGTCCACCAACGGCTCATGGCAAACGGGACACAACAACATGGCAACTCCTTAGCGCGAACAACACAACGTACACCATTGTCGCACGCCTTCCCCACCTAGTCATTGGGGACGTTCTTGAATGACTAGTCGTTTAAGAACGCCCCCAATGACTAGGTGATTAGGAGTATCATCGTCTGCGCAAATAAGCACGAAATAGCACGTTAGAGATTGAGAGCGTATGGCTGATACCGCATCTAAGCACATCGACATGACCACCGGCTCACTGTGGCGCAATATCCCCCTGTTCGCCTTGCCCGTGGCCGCCACGAGCATCTTGGAGCAGCTGTCAAACCTCATCGCCACGGTCATTATCGGTAACTTCTCGGGCGACCAGGGAACCCTCGCCATGGCGGCAGTCGGCTCCAATGTTCCGCTTACCAGCCTTATGCTCAACCTGTTTATTGGCATGTCGCTTGGCTCCAACGTGGTCATCGCCAACGCTATCGGCCGCAACGATCAGAATATGGTCAAACGCGCCGTCCATACCTCGATTTTAATGGCGCTCGTGGGCTTTGTCGTCATCGCTCTGGGCGAGATCTTTGCCGAGCCCATGCTCGCCGCGCTCAACGTTCCCGCCGAGACCATGCCGCTCGCTTCGCTCTATCTACGCGTCTTTTTGCTCAGCATGCCCTCAATCTTGCTCTACAACTTTGAGTCCGCGATCTTCCGCTCCGTCGGCATCACCCGCATGCCGCTGCAAGCGCTTGCCGTGTCCACCGTCCTCAACATTGGCCTGGACCTCATCTTTGTCCCCGTACTCCACTGGGGCGTCGCGGGTGTCGCCATCGCCACCGTCATCGCCTACACCGTCAGCGCCGCTACACTCTTTATCCGCCTGCTCAAGACCGACTCCGTCGTCCGCGTCACCCCGCGCGACCTTGCTATCGACCCCGTCGCCCTCAAGCGCATCGTCAAGATCGGCCTGCCCGCCGGCATCCAAAGCGCCGTCTTTGCCGTCGCCAACATCATCATCCAGTCCGCCATCAACAGCCTGGGCACCGAGGTCATGGCGGCCTCGAGCGCCGCCATGAGCCTGGAGTACGTGTGCTACAACCTGCTCAACAGCTTTAGCCAGGCTTGCACCACCTTTGTGGGGCAAAACCACGGTGCCCGTCAGATCGACCGCTGCACCAAGACCCTTAAGGTCTGCCTGGTCGAAGGCGGTATCGTCGCGCTCACCACGATTATTGTTATTGTCGGCCTGGGGCGCGAGATCTTGTCGTTGTTCAACAGCGATCCCAACATCGTCTCAATCGGCTATATCCGCGTGTGCTCGATCTTCCCTGCGTACGCCTTTAGTATGTTCTACGAAAACATGTCCGGCTACCTGCGCGGCTTTGGCATCTCGCTCATGCCCGCCCTTATCACCATGATCTGCGTCTGCGGCATCCGCTTCTATTGGGTATTCTGCGTGTTCCCGCACTTCCGCACCTTTGCGAACATCATGATGGTCTACCCCATCAGCCTGGGCACCACGGCGTTCTTTATGGTCGTGGCGGTACTACTCTGCCACCCGGCACGCACCTATCGCGCCACCCAAGCCAAAGCGACAGCCTGCTAAACACCGCACTCAACGCCACGCCAGTCATTAATTGACAATATGCGAGCTCATATAGTCGATAAAGCGCCTCGTGGCGATAGGCATGGTGTCCCAGCTGCGCCAGGCCGCCACTACGTCGCGTGAGGGGGCGTGCACGATGGGACGTACGCGAATATCGGCACGCATGCCCTCAACGGTACGGCGATACAGCATACTCACGCCCAGGCCCTCCTCCACCATCGCCATGATGGTGTAGTCGTCGGTGACCTCGCTCGTCACGTGCGGCGACAGGCCATACACCGCGAATGCATCGAGCACGTCTCGAAGGCCCCGCCCCTCATACAGCCGCGGCATAAAGGCAACCGGTGCACCTTTACAATAGATGCCAACATAGCATTTGCCATAAAGGAGCTCCATGGACACCGCAACTCGTGACCGCAACATAGCAACTTGGTTGGACGATGCGCCGCAGCCGGTACGTGACACTACGAACCAGCTGCTCGAGCGCATCGCCCTTTTGCGTGCCGAGCAGACCATCTACCCGGCACAAGACGACATCCTCAATGCCCTCGCCTACACGCCGGCCGACCAGGTCAAAGTTGTCATCTTGGGCCAAGATCCTTATCACGGGCCCAACCAGGCCATGGGGTTATCGTTCTCGGTCCCCGCGACGCAAACCAAGCTGCCGCCAAGCCTGCGCAACATCTATAAGGAACTCAAAGCCGATCTGAGTTGTCCCATTCCCGCCACGGGAGATCTGACGCCATGGGCACAACAGGGCGTCCTGCTCCTCAACACTACGCTTACCGTGCGCGAGCATGCCGCGAACTCACACGCCAAGCTGGGCTGGAGTACGCTCACCGACTACGTTATCGAACGCTGCTGCCAGCTACCCCAACCGGTAGTCTTTTTGGCATGGGGCCGCTTTGCCCAGCAGATGGTTGAGGGCAAGCTCGCCGCAATCGACGCGGGCAAAACAACCGGCAAGTTCTGCCTTGCCTCCACGCACCCCTCGCCGCTTTCGGCCAACCGTGCCACGGCAGAACTCCCCGCTTTTATGGGGTCGCGACCCTTCTCGGCAGCCAATCGGCTACTCGAACAGCACGGCTCGACCCCCGTCAACTGGACTTGTCTCGGCTAAAAATCGATACATCAAAAATACGCCCGACGGCTTTCCATCGGGCGCGTTTCCTATTCGGGCCAAATAAATTGTGTGCGGCCGGCCTCGCCACCATCAATGAGCAGGCTCTGCCCGGTCATAAACCGGTTGGTCACGCCCACAAAGTAGATCCATTCGGCGATCTCTTGGGCGGTTGCCCAGCGTTTAAGCGGTGTAAGCTCCATAATCTGGTTCCACAGGTGTTCGTCTTCCATCACGCAACGGTTGAGCGGCGTGATAACTCCACCCGGGTCCACACTGTTGGCGATGGCCTGCGGTGCCAGGCGGTTTGCAAGGTTCTTGGTGTAGGCGATAACGCCGCCCTTGCTGGCAGCATAGGCGGGAAACTCCGATCCCGTATGCCCGCTCGCCGACCCCACATTGACCACGGATTTGATGGCGGGCGCCGGCTTGGCAGCAAGCCCCTCCCCCACAAAGGCGTAGCGCTCGGTCACGTTGATGGTGCCACACAGGTTGGCGGCGATATCGTCGACCGAATCCTGCGTACCGGCAACGTTCACGATTACCTGGGGTTCAAGATCGCCTGGAAACGAGTCAGGCTCGCGTACATCAACGACCAGATGGCGGTAGCGCTCGTGTTCGATCACCGCCGGCAGCAGATCAAAGCCCACGACCTCGTGGCCCTCGTCCAAAAAGCGCTGCACGCACGCGGCTCCGATACCGCCCGAAGCGCCCGTAATCAAAACCCGCATACTTGCTCCTTAGGCGGTTGCGTGGCGCTTGAGGTACTCGGCGCCCACATTCTCACGCTCCCAGCCGCGCACGACCTTATAGCCCACGGGGCTCAGGAAGACCTCGCACAGCAGCTCGGCAACAGCGCCGGTCAGCGAGCACATAAGGACCTGCACCCAGGTCCAACCAAAGAACGTATGACTCACTACAATGGCAAAGACCAGGTTGTCGATAAACTGGCCAACACCCGTGGACACATAGGAGCGGAAGGCGAAGCTCGCAAAGTTATTCTTTTTGAGCATACGGCCGAGCGACTGGTTGAGCGTGGAGTTAACCACGGCAGAAACGAACATTGCCAGCGAAGAGCCCAGCACCACGTACCAGGTGCCGCCGATGGTGGCGTTAAGGGCGGTGTTGACCTCGATCATGCCCGTGTCGTAGTAGGCGCCCCACATACCGGGTGTGAGCGAGCACACCCAAAAGCACAGGCTCACGGCAAGGTTGACCGCCAGTGCGAGGATAGAGATTTTGATGGATGCCTTGGCGCCAAAGCGCTTGCAGATCATGTCCTGGCACAAAAACGAGACCCAGCTCACCACAAAGCCGCAATCGAGTGCCAGATACGGCAGGCTGATGAGCTCTTTGTTGGCCAGCAGGTTCATCATGATGACGCTCACGAAAAACAGCGAAACCGTTGCCGCGGGAATGCTCCGCAACAGGACCTTGTAGTCCTCCATGACCTTCTTGATCATTATGTACTCCTTTGGTTTTAGGTTTAACGAGCAGGATATCGGACCCGAACTGCTCGGACGCCCCGGTCTTGAGGCGACGGTGGGCATGATAGCCGCTCATGCGGCATCAGGCAAGCAGGCAGCGCGGCAGCCCCGCAGGGCCACCGCGCCGATGCGTTAAAAGACTACGTTGCCAAACTCCGACAGGATAAGGTCGGGGTTGTGGTCGGTTGCCCAATCCACGTTCCACGGGCTCGTAAACAGCAACAGCTTGCCACCGCGCATGTCCTCGACGCGCAGCGTGTCGCGCGTGAGCGAAAGGCCCGGGATATCGATGGTGTCGGGGTCGTTCTGGATCCAGCGAATGTCCGTATAGGGCAGCGGCTGACGACGAACCTCAACACGGTACTCGGCCTTGAGGCGGCGCTCGAGCACCTCAAACTGTAGCACGCCGACCACGCCCACGATGACGCTCTCCATGCCGGCACCCAGCTCGCGGAAGATCTGGATGGCGCCCTCCTGGGCAAGCTCCTCCATGCCCTTGACGAACTGCTTGCGCTTGAGCGTGTCGACCTGCGTAATGCGAGCGAACATCTCGGGGGCAAACGTCGGGATCTGTGGGTACTGCACATGGCGCTTGCCGGAGCACACGGTGTCGCCGACGCTAAAGATACCCGGGTCGAACAGGCCCACGATATCGCCCGCGTACGCCTCGTCCACGATGGCGCGGTCGTCGGCCATCATCGACGTGCCCGTGGCAAGCTTAAGCTTGCGGTTGCCCTGCACGTGGAAGGCATCCATGCCGCGCTCGAACTTACCCGAGCAAATGCGCACAAAGGCGATGCGGTCGCGGTGGTTCTTGTCCATGTTGGCCTGGATCTTAAACACAAAGCCGCTAAAGTCGTCGCGGCAGGGATCGACCGGTTCACTGGTAAGCGTATCGGTATAGGCACGCGGCGTCGGGGCCAGACGCAGGAACTCCTTAAGGAAGGGTTCCACGCCAAAGTTGGTAAGCGCCGAGCCAAAGAACGCCGGGCTCAGCTTGCCGCAGGCCACGGCATCCAAGTCGAGCTCGTCGCCGGCGCCATCGAGCAGCTCGATGTCGTCCATCAGGTTCTTATGGTTCTCCTCGCCGATGAGCTCATCCATAGAAGAATCACCCAGCTCGGCCTCGACCTCGGCGACCTTCTTGGTGGCGTTGGCGTGACCGTCGCCCTCAAAGGCAATGACGCGACGGGTCTGACGATCGAACACGCCGCGGAAATTGCGGCCGCTGCCAATCGGCCAGTTCATGGGATACGTATTGATGCCCAGGACATTCTCGATCTCTTCCATGAGCTCAAACGGATCGCGAGCCTCGTGGTCGAGCTTGTTCACAAAGGTGAAGATGGGAATGTGGCGCAGCGTACAGACCTTAAAGAGCTTCTTGGTCTGGGCCTCGACGCCCTTGGCGCCGTCGATGACCATGACTGCGGCGTCAGCGGCCATAAGGGTACGGTAGGTATCCTCCGAAAAGTCCTGGTGACCGGGGGTATCGAGGATGTTGACGCAGGCGCCGTTGTAAGTGAACTGCAGCACCGAGGAGGTGACGGAAATGCCGCGCTCCTTCTCGATGTCCATCCAGTCCGAGACGGCATGCTTGGCCGAGCTCTTGCCCTTGACCGAGCCGGCGGTCTGGATGCTGCCGGTATAGAGCAGCAGCTTCTCGGTAAGCGTGGTCTTACCGGCATCCGGGTGGCTGATGATCGCGAATGTGCGGCGCGACGAGATTTCATCCGACAGGCTTGCCATGCGGATCCTTTCTTGCATTGAGTGCATTACGTCGTTGTAACCGCACTATTGTAGCCGCGAAATTCCGCTCTAGGGCGCCTATCAGGACAAATTCATCAGTTGGGGCCTGTGTAGCAGTCGATGACGGCACTCCGCAGCAGTTTGTCTCGATCTGTAACATCTAAACGGTTTTTGAACCTCTACCTGTTACAGATTTAGACAAACAGGTGGGCGTCCCAGAAAGATCTCGATCTGTAACATCTAGCAGCCAAAAACTTCTCCAGTTGTTACAGATTGAGACAACCAGGTGGGGCCCACCAGCAAAATCTCAATCTGTAACAGGTAGCCGTCCAAATAGGTTCCAGATGTTACAGATTGAGATGAATGAACGAGCGGACAATCCCTATTTACCTCTTGTGTAACTGTGCATAGTGTATATATACTGTGTTTACCGGTTATATACACGTGTAGCCCAACAGCTAAGGAGCCGCTGTGGACATCATCCTATCCAATTCGAGCGACAAGCCCATCTACGAGCAGATAACCTCGCAGGTCAAAGCTCAGATCTTATCGGGCACGCTCGCTGCGGGAGCCAAACTTCCCAGCATCCGTGCACTCGCGAGCGACCTGGGTGTGAGCGTCATCACCACCAAGCGCGCCTACGCCGACCTAGAGCAACTCGGGTTTATCTGCACCGTGCAGGGCAAGGGCTGTTTTGTCGCCGAGGGCAATCAGGAGCTCTTGCGCGAAAACCAGCTCTGCCATATCGAAGAGCTGCTTGCGAAAGCGGCGAGCCAAGCTGAAACCCTGGGCGTCACGCGCGACAAACTGCACGAAATGCTCGACCTGGTAGCCCCCGAAACCATGCAGTAGTCATCTGCAAGAAAGGCTATACCATGCAAAACTTGCTTGAACTCAAAGGCATCTCACGCGCTGTAAGCGACCGCTTTTCACTACGCGATGTCACGCTCGCCGTGGAGCCCGGCCAGATTGTTGGCTTTGTGGGCGCAAACGGCGCCGGCAAGACAACGACCATTCGCGCCGCGCTCGGGCTTATAAAGCTCGATGCCGGCGAGGTACACCTGTTTGGGCAGTGCTGTGGCGCCGACGCACCCGGTGAAGTGCAGCGCTGCTTGCGCACCCGTATCGGCCTCGTGCTGGACACGTGTCCTTTCCCTTCCACACTCAAGGTGACCGAAGTTGAGGCACTCGTAAGCCCGGCGTACCCCACCTGGAGCCACGACACCTTCGCCAGCCTCATCGACCGATTTGGCTTGGATCCCAAGGCGAAGGTCAAGGACCTCTCCCGCGGCATGGGCATGAAGCTGCAGCTTGCCTGTGCGCTCAGCCACAAGGCCAAGCTGCTCGTTTTGGACGAAGCCACCGCGGGTCTTGATCCCATGGCACGCGAGGAGCTGCTCGATGAGCTGCTTGCCTTTGTCGCCGACGGCCAGCGCAGCGTGCTGCTCTCGAGTCACATTACGTCCGACCTCGATCGCGCTGCCGACCGCATCATCTGCATCGATAACGGCTCGATTGTGTTTGACCTGCCACGCGAGGACATTACCGACCGCGCCGGCATCGCCCACTGTACCCAAGCGCAGGCCGCCGAGCTTATGGCTTGCGTCGAAGGCGCCCGTGCCGCCCACCACGCTTATAGCGTGGACGTGCTCGTGCCCAACCGTCGCGAAACGCTCGAGGCCTTCCCCGAGATTCCCTGCGATCGGGCAACCATTGACGATTATCTACGCCTCACGCTGAAAGGGGCTTCGAAATGAAACGCGCCTTTATGTCCGAGCTCGCCATCGTTCGCACGCTTGTCCCAAGCATAGCGGGCGTCGGCCTGTTCATATTCGTTGTGCTGACCCTCGCCAACACGTCAGGTGGCGACTCCGGCATGAGTGCCGGCGCCTGCGCGCTCAGCGCCATGTCACCCATCATGGTCATGAGCTCGCTGGCAGGCTTCGACAATCAAAACGGATGGGAGCGTTATCGGGCAACGCTGCCCCTCACGCGCAAAGACATTATTTGTGCCCGCTACCTGAGCATCGTTGTCTTCTCGGCCGTCATGACGTGCGCCGCCACGCTTTTGAGTATCGTCGCCATCCCGCTCTTCAACAGCGCGGGCATTCCTTCGACGGGACAGACGGTCTTTGAAATCGCAATCGCCTCGGCAGCATCGATGCTCATCTCCCTCATGATGGTGTTTTTGGCGCAGCCGCTGTTCTTTCGATTTGGACACATGGAGGCGCTGCGCCTATCCGTTGGCCTGTTTGCCCTGCTCGGATGCCTTGCCATGGCCACGTTGAGCTCATCCAACCCCATCAGCAACTGGCTTATGTCGATTGCCGGGGCGAATCCCAATCCCACCGTCCTTGGCTGTCTGTGTGCAGGAACTGCAGTACTGGCGCTCGCACTATGTGTAATCAGCTGCGCTGTCAGCACCAAGGTTTATCGAGTACGCGATCTGTAGCCACGCGTGTCTCAATCTACGAAGGACGCGATCGCCGCCCCTCCCCGCAAATCCGTGACAAACGGCATATCCCGGCACGCCCGTGACGTTTTACAATATAAACGTCACGGGCCTCGGCTCAGTCTCGATCATCCAAGGGGATGTCTTTTTGGTCATTGTTCTTTAGGGAACGGTCAATCGCATAGAACCACGAAAACGGCCGTCCAACGGCCGTGGTTTGTTGCGCCGTTCCGCCTCCGTCATCTGCCATTTTTGCACCTGATAGGAAAGAACAATGCAAACCCAGGAATCTCAATCCTTCCCAAAAGCAACTAGCTTCGGCGCGACACTCGTACGCTCTAAGATTATGGGCCCCAATCCCCTCAAGCTCTGCGAAGAGCTGCTTCGCGATGTGCATATCCCCTGCGGCGTCCGCATCTGCGACCTTGGATCGGGCACCGGTATCACCAGCGCCCTACTCGCCCGCGAATACGGGTTTGACACCCACGCTGTCGATCTGTGGAGCGACCCCGTCGAAAACCGTGCGTTCTTCGATTCGCTCGGTATCTCGCGCGACACGATTCACCCTGTTAAGGCAGACGCCTCGCAGGGGCTGCCGTTTGAGCACGACTATTTTGATGCGGTCGTAAGTATCGACTCGTACAACTACTACGGCCGTGACCCACACTATCTGGGTGAGCGCCTACTCCCCTACGTAAAGCAAGGCGGGATGCTCTACTTAAGCATCCCCGGCATGGTTCGCGACTGCCACGACAACCTGCCCGTTTGCCTGCTCAAATCCTGGACACCCGAGCAGCTCGACTATATGCACGACATAGCCTGGTGGCGCACCATGATCGAGCCGACCCCCGGCGTCGAGATTGTCTCGATGCAGCCTATGCTCTGCACGGACGAAGCATGGAAAGACTGGCTCGCCTGCGACAACGAGTACGCAGCAGGCGACCGCGCTGCCGTTGAAGCCGGTGCGCTCGAATACCTCAACACCATCGCCATTGTGCTGAGGAAGCTCTGAACATTAGCCGCGCGAGGCCGTAAACAAATGCCCTCGCGCGGCTTCTTCAAAACGAGTTCTGAACAAACGCAAAGCGCAATATGCTACTTGCGCAGCGGCTTGGGCAGCGGAATGCCGGCGGCGATGGCTGCGGCGATGATCATGCAGACGATGCCCTTGAGCGGGAAGCACATGAGCAGCAGGCCCACGACCATAACGGGTTGGCGCATGACGGCGCCCATCGTCGATGCCGTGCAGACGGCGACGCAAAAGACCGGATCGGCGCCGGTGAGAATGGCAAGGCCATAGCCCAGGCTTACGCCCGAGAAGATAACCGGGAAGAAGTGACCGCCACGCCAGCCCATATTGATGAGGGCGGGGGTCAGCATAGCCTTGACAAGACCGGTCGCGATAAGCACGCCGGCGGGAATGGTCAGATAGGTTTCCATGAGCACGTCGGCTTGCGTCTCGCCGGCAAACATGGTGTAGGGCAGGAGCGTGCCACAGATGGCGAGCGCCAGACCGGCCAGCATGGCCTTGACGACAGGACGCTCCCCTATTGCATGGGACAGCGCCTCGCTTGCATGCTCGGAGACAAAGTACAGCCAACCGCAAACGGTGCCGAGCAACGCCAGCGGAATGAGCCAGGCAAGCTCCAGGTTGCCCACCTCGGCGGACTCGAACCTGGGCATGCCCATGCCGCCGCCCACGAGCTGGCCAAGCAACAGGTAAGTGCCCAGACCGCCGGCAATCGCAATGCCATAGACCACGGTCTTTTGCGCCTTGGGCAGCTTGATGGTGATCTCGTCGGACGCGGACTCATCGTCGGCATCTTCGCCCTGGCCGTCGGCGCTACCGGCGAGCGGCGCCACAAAGCCAAAGACAGGCGCGGTAAAGAGCGCCGTCAGGGCAGCCTGGGTACCTAGCAGCGTGAGCTCCCTAAACTCGGCGCCAAAGCGACGCATGCGGTCGCCGACCCAGCTGCACAGGCCCGCGATAACGCCGGTCAGGCCGGCCTCCGGTCCAATACTTCCGCCAAACAGCAGCGGCAGCAATGCCGCAAGCGAAAGCTTGCCCAGATTGTCGTACGGGTAGCGCCCATCTTGCTTGACCTTAGCCATCACCTGATTGAGGTTATCGGTCTTGGTGTCTGTCATCTTTTCGTACAGACCGATTAACAGGCCGCCCAGCAGGCAGACAGAAAACGGGTACGGCAGAAAGCCAAACGGGCCGCTGGCGAGCTCGGGCGAAGCGACGCCCAGTGCGTGCGGAATCTCGGTCCATAGATAGTCGATGCCGTGCTCCATCACAAAGAAGAACAGCCAGACCGCGGCACCTGCGAACGCACCGGTCACGGCAACGCTAACTAAAAACAGCGCGCGGTTTGTAGGTTTAGCGAGCTTATCCATCGGGTCCTCCCGCGGTCAAAGTCGACATAGATACGTTTTATTGTAGAGCGAGTGTGGCCCAGACAAGCCAACCGTCTGCGCTGCAAACGGAGCCACCGGGGACCACAGCGGGACAGGCTCAAGGCTTATCCGTTGATAATTGATGCGATTTCGTACAGATCCTCGGCAAAGTAAATGCCTTGCTGGCGCCGTGGGCTTGATAAACCCTTATCAATCATGTGTCCGAGCAGCGCCTTGAGGTCGTTGTAGTAACCGTCCAGGTTATACAGGATGCACGGAGCACTCAGGTGCCCCAACGACACCGCGGACATAACCTCGGCAATCTCCTCGAGCGTGCCCGTCCCACCGGGAAAGGCAACGAACGCATCGCCGAGCTCGATCATCTTTGCCTTACGCTCCGCCATATCGCTCGTCACGATGAGGTCGTCGATACCGTCATGCTGAAACTCGGCCTCGATAAAAAAGCTCGGCTCCACACCCGTCACGTGCCCGCCGGCATTAAGCACGCTATCGGCGAGCGCGCCCATCAGGCCCGATTTGGATCCGCCGTACACGAGCGCGTGCCCGTTGGCGCCAATCCAGTTGCCCAGCTCCTGCACCGCAGGCAGAAACGCCGGGTCATTGCCGATACTGGCACCCAGATACACGGTGATATTCAAATTCAGTCCCCCTCATGGTGACGCGCGGCGCCCGTTTTAGCGCTGGCGCCGGCGATATTCGCGCACGCGGCGCGACAGATCGGCGAGCTCGTCACGATCGAGCTCTTCCAAATGCTCAAGATCATCCATAAAGCGCGCCATAGTGTCCTTTTGATGCATCTTGATGAGCATATTGCAGTAGCTCACCGCCACGCCCGTGAGCATGGCAATGTAAAAAATGCTGATAACGCTCAGGACGACCGTGATGACACGGGCGACCGGCGTTTCGGCCGGAATGTCGCCAAAGCCGATCGTCGATACGGTCTCAAAGCTAAACCAAAGGCCATCGCCAAACGTAAGAGTTGTTGGCTCAGAGAGCCAAACAGCCATTGAACACAGAAGATAAAAGACGAGAAAAAGGCCCGTGATGCGCACGAAACCGGCTTGACGCAACACATCGGCCAGCGTCCTCAGCTTTTTCATCGAGACCCCCTTTTTTTCAGGACAAGCAATCGCTTTTGGTCGGTATTGTCCCACGCCTCTCCCGCAAACGGAACCAGCCATCGAGAATGCCCCTAGACGACGAGTTGTGAGGGACAATCCTTCCACAACAAAAAGTGCGTTTCAATCTGCGACAAATAGGATGTTCCCGTCGGCCTCGCAGCCTGAACTAGTATCTTGATATAGACATACCACCCACCGCCGTGCACGCAACACGCGGAAAGAAAGGAAACCCACGATGTTTAGACCTCTTCGTAGAAAGAAGCGTGCTATCACCGATCAAGAGGCACGAGAGCTGCTTGTTAATTGCAAACGCGGCATTTTTGCCGTCAACGGAGACGACGGCTATCCTTACGCCATTCCCGTTAACTACTACTTTGACCCCGAGCACGACAAAATTTACTTTCATGGAGCCAAGGCGGGGCATAAGGTCGACGCACTCAAACGCAGCGACAAAGTCTGCTTTACCGTCTATGGCAACGATTGGTACAAAGACGACGACTGGGCACCCTATGTTCAGAGCACTGTGGTTTTTGGCCGTTGCCGCCTCGTGAACGATGACCCGGCGTTTGTCGAAGACAAAGTCCGACAGTTTGCCCTCAAGTACTATCCTTCTGCCGAAGAGGTCGAAGAGGAGATCAAGCAAAGTATCAGGGGCGTCCAGCTGTATGAAATTACGGTTGAACACCTTTGCGGCAAGCAAATTCAAGAAAAGTAGCAAACGTGGAAAACGCGCTCGCAACCCTCTGCGCCCTATGCGCCCACGCACATTGACGACACGGGCGCAAGCTGCAGTACCCGAATCGTGCGACCCCTATACCCCAAAAACGTAACGGTCTAGGCGGTCGCACGCTTCCCTTACGCGCGAAAGCGGCAGCGCCAGATTCACGCGAATGTGGCAGGGGCCATGGAACGGACGTCCATCCTGATACCCCACGCCCACGCGTGCCCCCTCGTCGAGCAACCACTGAATATCACGGCCATGCTCGCGGCACCACTCGGTGCAGTCCAGAAACACCATGTACGTGCCCTGCGGACGCGAATAGGACACGCCCTCAAAATGCTCGTCCACGTAATCGCAGAAGTACTCGATATTGTCGGCAAGCACCTGGTTGAGTTCGTCCACCCACTCGTAGCCCTGCGGTTGGTAGGCACCGATAAGCGCATGCATCGAAAGGACATTCATCTCGTTGTAATGGGTCTTGTTAGACACAGCGCACATGCGGTCGCGCAGCGTCTCGTTGTAGACAATGTGGTAGCTGCCGACCAGACCCGCCAGGTTAAACGTCTTGCTCGGCGCATAGAGGGCAACCGTGCGCATGCGGGCATCCTCGCTCACCGACTGCGTCGGGATGTGCTTGTGTCCCGGCAGAATGATATCGGACCAAATCTCGTCCGAGATCACCACGCAATCGTGCTCGCGATAAATGTCCATGGCGCGCTCGATCTCGTCGCGCTCCCATACGCGGCCGCAGGGATTGTGCGGCGAGCAGAACACTGCGGCATGGATGTGGTTTTGGGCGAGTTTGCGCTCCATGTCCTCAAAGTCCATGCGCCACACGCTCTGGTCGTCGAGCTGAAGCGGGCTGTGGACAATGCGATAGCCCGCGGCCTCGATGGACTTGGTGAAGCCGATGTAGGTGGGGCTGTGGACCAACACCGCATCGCCCGGCTGGACATACGCGCGCAGCGTCGACACGACACCGCCCAGCACGCCGTTTTCGTAGCCGATATGCTCAGGCGCCAGGCCCTCGACGCCATTACGGCGGCTCTGCCATTCGATGATGCGGTCGAAGTACTCGGAACGCGGATTGAAGTAACCAAACATGGGGTGCTGGACGCGCTGAATGATGTGCTCCTGGACTGTAGGCACCGTGGCGAAGTTCATGTCCGCCACCCACATGGGAATGCGGTCGAAGCCCTCGTCGGGTGCGTTCGGAGCCATACCGGGGATCTCACCCCAAGAGTCAACGGCGATGGAGTCCATGCCGTGGCGGTCGATGATTGAAGTGAAGTCGTATTTCATGCTGAGCCCCCGTGCAGAGCGGAATGATTCGGTAGGCGTTATTGTCCACCAGCGTAGGCGATTTTGGGATGGGGTTTGGCGCTTAATTTGATGGGTGCGGACGAATGGCTGGCTAGTCTCGCGCGTCGTTGATGGCGGTTACCGTCAACCTGGCCCCGTCAACCGTAAACGATATGTCGAGTCCGGCGTAAGCCAAGTGGTAAACGCGGTTTGGCTCGTGCTTGCTGCCCGCGCGGCGCGGATCTTGGCGAAGAACCTCGACCAGGCCGGGGAGCTTTGCGGGCGGGACCATGTCTTGAAGCGCTTGCGGGAACTCAACATCGACCTCTTGCCACGGAGCACCCTCAATCCAGCCGCCGGTCGCATCCGGGTGGCAGTCCGCAAACGGGATGTAGGGCTTAATGTCGTAGATGGGCGTGCCGTCACGCAGGTCGGCCCCCAGTACATGGATGATGGGGCCGTCGTCGGTGCGCTCAACGCGTCTGAGCTTGACGCAGGTAAGACCGATGGGATTGGGGCGAAACGGACTCCGCGTGGCAAACACGCCCACACGTTCGGCTCCGCCCAGACGCGGCGGGCGCACAGTCTTCGACCACTTGACGTTGGTGCCGGACCTGTCCTGCGTCTTGGCATCGGCAGCTATATCCTTAGCCGTGCCGCCGGGCGTTCCGTTTTCGAAGCGCCACAGCAGCCATAGGTGAGAGAAGGAGTCCAGGCCCTCAACTGCTGCGTTGGAGGCAAATTCCGGCTCAAAGACGATGCGTCCCTGCAGGTGGGGCGCCAAAAAGCTGTTGCGCGGAATGCCGAACTTCTGCGGCAGGTCGGTATGTATGTGTGCGATAGGTTCCATGCCGGTCATTGTACGGCATGGAGGTGTGGGGTGCAGCGCGCAATTCTTCGCCGTGGTCTCCCGTCGTGCAACCAACGGTTGCTTGGAAGGGCGCCGGCCGCCGCGTATGCTTAAGCCATCAACCAGCAGAAAGGAGTCGCTATGGCCTTTGCAGAAAAGCTCATTGCCATTCGCCGCGCCCATCACCTTACCCAAGAGCAGCTCGCCGCCAAGCTCTTCGTCACACGCCAAGCCGTCAGCCGTTGGGAACGCGGCGAAGTCACCCCGGGCATCGACATGATGAAGCTCATTGCCGCCGTAACCGGAGAACCGCTGTCCCACCTGCTCGAAATGCCCGAGCACTATTGCCAGAGCTGCGGCATGATACTCACACCCGACGACTGCGGCACCGATGCTGCGGGCGCCACGACCGACCATTACTGCAAGTGGTGCTACGACCACGGCAAGTACACCTACGACACCACCATGGAGGCGATGATCGAGGATTGTGCCCCGCGGCTGGCGCAAAACACCGGCATGTCGCTCGACGAAGCCGTCTCGCTCATGGGCGCCGTCCTGCCGCAACTGGAGCGCTGGCGCTCCGTGCAAGAAAACGAGGAGCGCTACGGCGCCGAGGCGCGGGCGCGCTATGGCGACGAGGCGATCGACGCAGCAAACGAAGCACTGCTGGACATGGACCCCGAGACATGGAACGACATGAAGGAACTTGAACGCGCTATTCTGGACCAGCTTTCGATTGCCATGGGCGACGGCGATGCGGATGGAAGCGAGGCCCGTAAACTTGTCGCGATGCACCGTCGATGGATTGGCCTTAACTGGGGGCACAAGCCCCAAGACGAAGCATACCTGGGCCTCGCCCACGGCTATCTTGCTGACCAGCGCTTTATCGACTACTACGACAAGCCCTGCGGCACCGGAGCCACGGCGTTTCTGGTACAGGCCATCGAGTCGTCGTCAGCTCATGCATAGACCGCGGCGGCTTTGGGTATTTCAATCAAAACCTCAACCGATTGGAGACCTATGGCTACTAAACATGAGCTCACGCTGTACGTTATGACCGGCTGCCCGTATTGCATGAAGGTCAGGCGTTTCCTTGCCGATAACGGTGTGACCATCCCTGAGCGCAACATCTCGACCGACCCCGATGCCGAGCAGACGCTCATCGCCGTCGGCGGAAAACGCCAGGTTCCCTGTCTGTTCATCGACGGCAAACCACTCTACGAATCGAGCGACATCATCGCATGGGTACAGGAGAACCTGCTCTAGCGTGCGAGTACTCATTGGGGACGTTCTTAAATGACTAGCCGTTAAAGAACGTCCCCAATGACTAGCTAACCGTGGAAGCGGGCTATGGGCGCAAGTGGCTGCTCGCGAAAGACGCGCTCGACGGCGGCACGGTATTCGTCGACCTTTTTAGTCTTGCGTACGAGTTTGTGAACGGTAGCAGGATCGGCGAAGGCGCATTTAGCGTAGAACCACCACTCCTTCATGCGAAAGACCGCGTTGCCGCCAATCTCTTCTGCATATGCCGCAAACAGCGTGTCGTGGAAGCGCTGCAGTTCGGCTGCCGTGGCAGCAGGGCCGCCCTTGACCATGCGAGCCAGCGCGGGGTTCGCAAGCAAGCCACGCCCCAGCATCACATGGCGTGTACCGGGATAGGCCTCCACCAGCGCCTCCATGTCCTCAAGATCAAAAATATCGCCGTTGTATGCCACCGGAAACGGTGCCCGCTCCAACGTCTCGCCATAAAACCCTTTGCGCGGCGAGCCCGTATAGCGATCCTTCTGTACGCGCGGATGCACGATCAACTCTGCCAGCGGCATGCGACAGTACAGGTCGAGCACGCGCTCGTATTCGTCGTCGCTCTCCAGCCCCAGCCTGGTTTTTACCGACACCGGCAAGGGCGATCGCTCGCACACGTCGCTCAAGAACACCTCGAGCTCATCGAGGTTGCATAAGAAGCCCGATCCTTTACCCTTGGCAACAACCGTACCCGAGGGGCAGCCAAGGTTGAGATTAACCTCGCGGTAGCCCATGTCGGCGAGCACGCGCGCCGCCCACACAAACTCATCCGCGTTCTTGGACATGAGCTGGGGCACCACGTTAAGCCCTTGGTTGTTAGCCGGATCGATTTCCTTAAACGCCTTGCCGCCAAAGCGGTTGCCCACCCGCGGCGGCGGCAAAAACGGCGTGTAATAGCAGTCGAGCGCACCGAAGCACTCCGCATGCACGCGACGGAACACATGCCCGGTAATCCCCTCCATGGGGGCCAACGATAGAATCATCAACATCTACTCTCAAATCAATGCGGCAAAGGGACTGCCCCTTTGTCACATGCATTATGCCTTGTCCTTGAGGCGGCCCACAAGGCGGAGGCGGTTGCTTGACATCAACCAGCCCTCCGACCATCCCTGTGCAACGAAGGTGAATGGCGCCCACAAACAGCAAGCAGGGCCGCCCCACAGCAGCTCCCTCACTCGCCACTTTTTCCTTGTCCAAAAGAGGACGTTCGCGATCAATCGATCACCAACAGCACGCTGTTGACCGCCATGTCTGAACAACAGACACCCTCCGCTCATCTATACTCAAGAGTGTGTGCGCATCGCCCCCGAAAAACGATGAGAGTCGAGGCCCCATGCAGCCGCTCACCGAACAAGAAAAGAAACACATCCAGCGGTACTGCACATACCCCAAGATCGCAGCGACTGCACTCGTCATGTCGTTCGTAGCATGCCTGTTGATGTTGCCGCTCCAAATGATCAACGATATCGCGTTCCACCAAAAGGAATTCCAACCCGCGGGTATATATACCGCCATTGCACTCACCGCAATCGAACTCATCATCTTTTGCTATTGCGCTCTTGCGCCGCGCTTTGGAATGCAGGGCAAACAGTGGAAGGAGCTGCAGAGCAGGCTTGCGATAGCCCAAACCAACAAAGACCGCTCCGCGGAGGTCGCCGGCGTGCTCGCCGCGCAAGATGCCTTGGAGCCCGTGTGCAAACGCGTCGCGGCAGACGACCCATACGAGTCGTATCACGACTACGGCTACCGCATTATCGGCTATCTGCGTGATAATGACCTCGGCGCTCAAGCGGCCTATGTCTACCTTTCTTTCGATGCAGATGGCATGCTCACGGACGTCGATTACACCAGTCAGATCGACCCCGAGGCAAGCCTTGCAAACAACCTCGCCTGCAGCGAGCAGGATATCGCGACACTCTGCGCCCCGCTCAACGGGTTGGACATTTCCGTTGCCACACCGGGCCTCCTCACGCCATGCAGCCTGTCGGATAAATTTAAACAGGCATTTTTAGCCGGATCCCTATATAAAGAAATCAGCATCAAGACGGAGGACGAATCTATCAAGTCGTACTACACCTTTGACACCGAGCCCAAAGAAGAGTTCGACAAGTACACCCATCCGGAAATTAGCCTCATGCTCTCCGCAAAGGAGGACTAGCAACTTACGCTCTAATTGACGCTCGCAAACGCCGTCTATATCTCAAGGTCTAATACTTTTCCCGAGAAGTGAACGGCTGTATTTGAACCCCCGAAGCATCGACATTTTTAGACGCCAAACCCGCAGGATTTGGCTGGCAAAACCGCAGGAAACCGCCTTCAATAAGTGTCGATGCTTCGGGGGTCCATTTTGACTCGTTCACTTCTCGGGAAAAGTATTAGACCTCGATTTGCATGTCACTCAATGTGACAAAGGGACAGTCCCTTTGTCACATTATTCGGAGCGCAGGGCTTCCACGGGGTCTTTCTTGGATGCACTGCGGGCCGGCAGCAGGCCGGCAACGACCGTCAGCAGCACCGAAATTGCAATGAGCGCCAGCGCATCCTGCACGGGCAAGCTCATCAGATTGGGTACCTGTTTGGCAGCAAGCGCCCAGGCATTAACCGGAAAACTCACGAGCACCACAACGACAATGGCAAAGACACCGGCGATGAGGCCCTCGATAAAGGTCTCGGCATTGAATACGTTGGCCACGTTGCGCTTCGACGCGCCGATCGCGCGCAGGATGCCAATCTCCTTTTTGCGCTCCAGCACGCTGATGTAGGTGATGATGCCGATCATGATGGAGCTCACGACCAGGCTGATGCTCACGAACGCGATGAGCACCAAGCTGATGGTATTCACGATATCAGTCACCGAGCCCATGATGATGCCCATGTAGTCGGTGTACGAGATTGCCTGCTCGTCGTGGCCGGCGGCTTTGACCTGCTTGTTGTACGCATCGATATGGTCGAGTACGCGCTCCTTGGCCTCAAAGTCGCGCGGGAAAATCTTGACCGAGATGGGATCCGCTTCATCCGCGTAGCCCAACGTGGTCAGATTGTTGTCGTAGGTGAGCTTCGACGCCTTGGCATAGCTCATCATGAGCGAGCTCAGGTCCTCGGCGTCCATGTTGAAGTGGATGGCACGAGCAAAGGCGCTCGCATCCACGCGCATGGCGCTCGCCAGGTTGGCAAAACTCGAAGACATCTGCGTCACCATCTGGTCCATGAGCCCTGCCGCGCCGGCCTTAAGCTGGGTCGACACGGTCGTTGCCACCTGCTCGCCGATCGCCTTCATCACCTGATCCATAGCCTGCTGCAGATACGGAGCCAACTGATTTTGGACATAGTCGGTCATCGCCTGTTGCAGGCGCTCGACCAGGGCATCGCCGCCGAGCGCCTTGAGCTGCGCCAGGCACTGCTGCGCCACAACATCGTTCTCGAGATACGCCGAGAATGCGGCAGCAAGCTTTGACGCGTCTTTGAGATCTTCGGGTGACAGCGCCCTAAACTGATCAGACTGCAAAAAGCCCTCAAATAGTTGGTTGGCAAGCGTTCCCACCTGTTGCATTTGCTCGGGCGTGAGCTCCAGACCGTCAAAGATGCCCGAGAAATCGGGGGTCGGCGCTTTGGCCATGATGTCGCTTAAGTCGATGTCTTTGCCAACGCCCGAAAGGTCAATATCCAGGCCCGACAAATCGATGCCCGAAAGATCCATGCCACCGGCAGCACCCGAGAGGGCAGATGCATCGAACGAGAACGCGCTCTTGAGCGCCGCCTCGTCCACACTGAACATACTGCCCAGATCCACGCCTTGCTTGGCCTCGCCTTGCAGTTCGTCGAAAGTTTTGCCCGTAAAGACATCCGTCTCGGGGTGGGCAAGTTGCTCTTGCACGATCTGCGAATTGGCGGCGCGCTCCATAAGCTGGCGAGTCAACGCATGCGTATAGGCAATGCCCGGAGACAACGCGCTCGCATTGGCCGTCTCGTTAGGTCGCACCACGCCCACAATGTGCACGTCAATACCGTCGGCAACCTTGGCCGTCATAAAGTCGGCGTCGCCGGACATGTCAGTCCACATGCCGGTCTCTTCATTTTTGCGATAAGCATCGGCCGGCGACAACACCTTAAACGTCGTGGACAGCGCATCGTCGTAAGTAAAGTCGGCGCCGCTCTCAGGCGTCTCAATCTTACCGTCGGCGGCCATGGCACTGTTCACCAGGTCGTTGAGTTCATCGATATCCAGCGCACCGATGCTGTAAAGCGTATAGTCGCCCACCGTTCCACGGCTCGAAAGCACCATTACGGCTTCGTGAGCAGACGTAGGCCAATGGCCGGCGACGACATCGTACTGGCTGTCGAGCAAACTCTGGTCGTCGATCATCTCGTTAAAGACCGAGGTCCCCATGGAGTCCATGCTCACCGTTGCCGCCGAGCTCGCACCACCGCTCATGGCCTCGGTCATAGCGTTGGGCACCAGCCGGACAGGCTTCTCATCGCCCTTGCCGGCACGATAGACAACCGGCGTCACGCCGTAACCGTACTGGATGGCGTTGACCTCTTTATCGATACCGTCGCCGCCGGCATCGAGCCATGCCTTAAAGCTCGTCATGTCGTTGGACTTAACACTTGCAAACATATCCTTTACGGCCGTGACCACAGGGATCTTATCGGTTCCCTGAGCCTTGCCGTCGGCACCGTCGTCGGACGAACCCTCGTTCTTGGACATATCGTCATCCGTGGCCCCCTGTTCGCCCATCATCGACGACAGGTCGTAATCCTGCTTGGAAATGGTAAGCGGGTAGCTCGAAAGCGTATCCTCCTCGACCTTTTTGATGTAGCCGTTTACGCCATTGGACAGCGCCAAAATCGCCGCGATGCCAATAATGCCAATCGAGCCCGCAAAGGCCGTCATGGCCGTACGGCCCTTCTTGGTCATAAGGTTTCGGGCAGAAAGCCCCAGCGCCGTCACAAAGCTCATCGAGGTTTTGCGCGTAGGCTTGGCCTCGCGGCGCGTGGCGTCAGCGACATCGAAAGGATCAGAATCGTCGGTAATCTTGCCGTCCGCCAGGTTGACGATGCGCGTGGCGTACTCGTACGCCAGATCGGGATTATGCGTGACCATGATAACCAGACGGTCGCGCGCGACGTCCTTGAGCAAGTCCATGACCTGCACGGACGTTGTGGAATCCAAAGCGCCGGTCGGCTCGTCTGCCAACACAATCTCGGGATCATTAATCAGGGCGCGGGCGATGGCCACGCGCTGCATCTGTCCACCCGAAAGCTGACTCGGGCGCTTGTTCACGTGCTCGCTCAGACCAACGGCCTCGAGCGCCTTGCGCGCACGTTGGCGGCGCTCGGCGTGCCCCACGCCCGTGAGCGCAAGCGCCAGCTCCACGTTTTCCAAAATGGTCTGATGTGGAATGAGGTTATAGCTTTGGAACACAAAGCCGATGCGGTTGTTGCGATAGGCATCCCAATCGCGATCGTGAAAGTCCTTGGTCGAAATACCGTCGATCAGCAGGTCACCCGAGTCAAAGTGGTCGAGTCCGCCGATAACGTTGAGCATCGTGGTCTTACCCGAACCCGAGGGCCCCAGAATGGCCACAAACTCGTTATCCCGAAAAGACAGGCTCACGCTGTCGAGCGCCACCTGCGTAAACGACTGCGTAACGTACCTTTTGCAAATTCCTTTGAGCTCCAGCATGGACGGCAACCTCTCCTGCGCAGGCACCTTGCCCGCTCTCCCCCGCCGTTCGTATTCGACGCGTTTGTCCTACTCTATCCCCATTTTTTACCGGCGCCAGTGAGGAATGTAACAAACCGCACCAAAAAACGAACGGGACGGCACGCCGCGTGGCGCACCATCCCGCGTATACCGTCGATAATGTGACAAAGGAACTGTCACTTTGTCACATCTGCCCAACCCTTATTGGGGCACCCGATTCCCTATTGGATGATAAAGGACGGATGATACGGACACTTTTCGCCCATGCACACTGTATTGGCCGCATAGCTATCGCAGGTTGGCGTCTTCTCCCATGCTTTAAGCTGTGGTCCGCCGAGCGCGTTAAAAAACGAAACGGCCTCACGAATCGCCACGCGCGCATCTCGCTTGCAGCACCGTGGGCTTCCCGAGCGCGCGATGGCGGCAAGCAGCTCCGAAACCATAAGCTGCCCCTCCTGCCAGCCTTCACTGCGCAGCGGCGCATTGCCGCGCACGATTGCATATGCCATGCCCGCAGACGCAGCTGCCCCGCACACGCCCCAACGGGCACACGTCGCCCCCGGCACGCAATCCGAACGAGACATCAAATCGGCAAGATCGTCTTTGAGCATCGCATCTCGCTCCCCAGATGCTTCGGCGTTGCGCCAGCACGCAAGCAGCACCGCGCCCACAATAAAATGGTGGATGGGGCCAAAAGCCACGCAGCGCTCATCTGCCATAACCTCTTCCAAAAGAGCCGCGGGCGCCACCGACGTACTGGCCATGAGCATCTCAACAATCCAGCCTGTTTGTTCGTCTTTTGCCATGCGGCATCCTCCTCTAAAACAAATTGTGCGCTCACTCCATTATGGCCTTCTTCTGCCCGGCGCGCTCAATGCGAAACAACCTGCTTCGCTCGTGCCGCCAACAAGCCCTGCTAGTTCTCGTCGCAAATCAGCCATGCTCAGGAGCAACACCAGAGGCGATGGCAAGCGCGATGGACAGTGGCAACACCACGACGGCAGCTCTTTTCGAAAAAGAAGGCCCCGCGCAATCGCGCGAGGCCTCCCCATTCATGGAACTATGATCAAAGCAGCCCAAAAAGCTTACTCCCACTCAACGGTGCCGACGGGCTTGGGCGTGAGGTCGTAGCACACACGGCAGATGCCGGGAACCTCGGCTGTGACGCGAGCGGTAATACGCTTGAGCAGTGCCCAGTCGAGCTCAGGCACCTCGGCGGTCATCACGTCGACGGTGTTGATGCAGCGGATGATGCAGGGCCAGTCGTAGGCGCGCTTGCCCTCGCGCACGCCGGTGGCACGGAAGTCGGGCACCACGGCGAAGTACTGCCAGATGGTCAGACCTGCCTTGTCGATCTCCTCGCGCACGATGGCGTCGGCTTCGCGCAGCGCCTCAAGACGGTCGCGGGTGATGGCACCAAGGCAGCGGACGCCCAGGCCGGGGCCGGGGAACGGCTGACGCTCGACCATGTTCTCGGGCAGACCGAGCTCGCGGCCCACGACGCGGACCTCGTCCTTGTACAGCAGCTTGACGGGCTCGCAAAGCTCAAACTGCAGGTCCTCGGGCAGGCCACCCACGTTGTGGTGGGCCTTCACGCCATCCTGGGACTCCAGGATGTCGGGGTAGATGGTTCCCTGGGCGAGGAAGCTGACCTCGTCGCCAACCTTGCGGGCCTCCTCCTCGAACACGCGAATGAACTCGGCGCCGATGATTTTGCGCTTGGCCTCGGGCTCCTCGACGTCCACGAGCTTATCCAAGAAGCGATCGGTCGCGTCCACATAGACCAGGTTGGCGTCCATCTGGTTCTTGAAGACGTCGACGACTTGCTCGCTCTCGCCCTTACGCATCAGGCCGTGATTCACGTGCACGCAGATAAGCTGCTTGCCGATGGCCTTGATGAGCAGGGCCGCGACAACCGAACTGTCGACACCACCGGAAAGGGCCAGCAGGACCTTCTTGTCGCCGATCTGCTCGCGGATTGCAGCGATCTGCTCATCGATGAACACCTGGGCAAGTTCGGAAGTGGTGATACGCACCATGTCGTCGGGACGCTTGTTGGAATCCATGCAAAGCTCCTTTTCGGTTCGATGGGAATGCGTCACACGTATGCAAACGCACCGTCATATGACCTCATTATATGCAGAACAAGATGTGTTTCCCATCGCTGCGACAAAGCTTTTTGCAGGGGTGGCAATTTTTCCTATTGTCGAGCTCAGCTAGGCTTCGGTAGCCACCTTGGCAGCATCGCCAATAGACTCTTCCTTTATACGTTCTGCGTAATCGTATGCCATACCCGCAAATTCCAGTCCCGAGTAACAGGAGTACAATTGCTGCTATTGTTGCCAGCTGTTGGGAGATGGAAGATGGACTGCGATGGCTACCCTTGCGTTCCCATGCCGTTGATGTGCACCGCCTTTGTGCCGGGGCAGATTGACGCTGCGGTTGCAGGCATTTCCGACCCCGATTCGCGCGCCATTGCCACGGCAGAAGCGCTGTACTTTCGCGGACAGGCCACCCTCGCTGCCAAGACGGCGCGCCCCTATCTTGACGCCACCGACCCCGCACTGCGCTATTCCGCATGCTTTATCTGCGGATACGCCAGTCTGTCGCTCAACCGTATCGCCGATGCCCGCCGGTGCCTTACTGGCATCCTCGATACGCCGGCCGACGAGGAATCGCCTGCCGTCCACGCCGTGCACACCCTGTTCGCCTCGGCCGCGAGCGTCCTGCTGCACTTGCCTTCCCCGTATTCCGCCGAAGAGTTTTATCCGCTTGCGGCGCATTTGCCCGAAGGCCTGCGCCTGTTCGCCAGCTACGTGATGGCGCACGCCTTGTATCTGCGCGGCGAATACGGCCGCAGCCTGGGCATGGTGGAAAATGCCCTGATCATGAAACAGGGAAGCTATCCCATCTCGGAACTGTTCCTGCACCTGGCGGCTTCCATGGCATGCATGAGCCTCAAGGACATCGACGCCGCAAAGGCACATTTCGGAGCCGCTTGGGACATTGCGCGCCCCGACGGCCTTATCGAGCTCATTGGCGAGCACCACGGCCTTTTACAGGGGCTCATCGAGGCGTGCCTAAAAGCGCAATACCCTGACGATTTCGCACGCATCATCGAGATTACGTATCGATTCAGCTACGGCTGGCGGCGCATCCACAACCCCGATTCGGGCGAGGACGTGGCCGACGATTTAACGACCACGGAGTTCACCATGGCCATGCTCGCCTGCCGCGGATGGACCAACGCCGAAATCGCACGCCACATGGAAGTATCGCCGGGCACTGTTAAAAACCGCCTATCAGGAGTGTATGCCAAGCTTGGTATCGGAACTCGCGCCGAGCTGGTCGCGCATATGTTGCGTTAGCGACCGGGCTGCCAAGCGCATCGAACGCGTTCCGGAACCCGGCGCTTCGCTCGATCAATTTGGACATTTTGACCCTTGAACGGCACTACCGCCACGGGGCACCTTCTCGCAAAATAGGATTATTTCCTCCGTTATTTGCGGGATGGGAGCCCAAAATGCTTGATCGTCGTTCGCTACTTATCGCCGGAGCATCCTCGCTGGCAGGCATCATGCTGCCTCGCGTGCCGAGCAGCGCAAACGCCTTCATACTGCCATTCGCCCCCACCGAGGCCTATGCCGACGAAGAAGACCCCTTCAAGGTGCTCGTTCTCACGCGCACCATGTTTGGTGTGGTCGTGGTCGACGTCGCCAACAAGAATATGCCCATCAAGGGAGCCCAGGTCACGCTCGCGTCGCGTTATGCCGCGGGCAAGCAGATCTCCGCCACTACCGACGACGAGGGCACGGCCATCTTTGAGGTCGCGCCGCTTTCGGAAGGCTACGTGGACCAGGCAACGCTTCTCGACGCGTACGACTTTAACGGTGGCATCTCCATCAGCATGGCGGGCTACCGTGATGTCGAGATCCCCCTCACGCGCATCCAGGGCGGCACCGCCATTACCGCGCCCACACGTCCGCTTTCCGACGGTGAGCCGTACTTTCGCCAGCTTACGTTCGACGAGTGGGACATCCAGTACGCCGACGCCACGTTCATGGCACTGCCGAAGGACGACGCCGGAAACGACCAACCCGACACGCACGCCTTTACCGTGCAGGCACATCTGCCACAGGGTGGACAGGCAACGCTGTGCATCAACAAGGTAATGCCCGCCACGAGCAGCTCATCCGAAACCGTCACGCAAATTGGCCAAGTCAAGGCCAGTGCATCGGGTTCGGATAATCTGGCAACGTTCACACTCGAAGACACGTTCCTCGATGCAGCTTCGGGCCTTCTGGAGGAAGGATGCAAGCTGCGCTTTGTCCTCGACTATCAGGGCAAGACCTATACACTCTCCTCCCCCATGGCCGTTGTCACCGCGCCGGCCGCAAAGGCAGAATCGGGTTCGACCACTATCGTCCCCACCACCATGGACCAAGAGATTACTCCGTTTGATTTCCCGGCGGCGTTTCCCGGCATCGGCGGAAATAAGTTCACGTGCTGGATGCCCTCGTTCCCCATTATGTTTAATTTCTCTTTTGCCGGATACGTGCTGTTTGGCGGAGGATACAAACCGGTCGGCTACATGAACGATTCGGGCAATCCGGATCCGGAATACTGGAAGAAGTCACCGCGAGAGTCGGGCGCCAAGCAGGCAAACCGCTACCTCGACGAGATGGAGGGGAAGTGGAATCAGTACAAAAGTATGAGTGCCGGTTCGGGCACCGATCCAAGGAACACTAAGCTGCTTCGTCACCACTGCACGCCGCGTTTTACGATGAATATCGCCACACAGCTGTACGGATCGCTCGCCTACGACTGGGTGGGCAAAACCTGGGGTGACAACAACGACCCCGCATTTGGCAATATTAAGGCCCTCTTCCAGGTAAGAACCGACCTCAATTGGACCGAGCAGTTTACCCTAGGACCGGTGCCGTTTTTCCTAAACGTCAACCCCTGGGTGCTGGCGAAGCTGGCGCTCGCCGTGGGTGCCCACACGCACGGCAGCGGCGCGGCGTTTTTTAAAAACATTTCGCTCGACTATTCAAACACCTCGGGCTCGTTCACCATCCAGATCGGGCTTGCCGTCACCTTTGGCGCCGGCGTTGCAGGCGTCGCTTCGTCTGCCGTGCGCGGCGCCGCATCCCTCACGCTGTTCATTGGGTACGAGAAGGCAGATGGACACCAGCTTCCGCGACTGCGCGTAGGTGCAGACGTCGATGTCGATGTGATACTCCAGTTCGTAATGTTCAAGTGGACCACCAAGGCTTGGTCGGGGTCGTGGCCCACACTCCTCGATTCGTGGAATATGTCGGTGAACAATGGCAACCAGTATGTGCTCCAGCGCTCTGAGCTCGCATTGGGTGGAGATACGCCTTACACGTTGGATGCCCGCTTCGGCACGGCCGGCAACGCCGAGGCAGGCGGCGTGCCGCAATTTATCGCATCGGCCACCATCGTCACCAACGCCGAGCTGCTCGCACGCGCCGAGGTTAAGGCCACTGCCGTAAACGTCGCGCCTGTCGTGCGCGATTGGAATCAAGCGGTCACGCGCATTGAGCTCGAGGCGGATGCAGAAAGCGACGACACGGGACAGATCGAGCATTTCGTCCATACACTGATAGAGAACGACGAAAACGCCGCGCCGATGTATGACTACACCTATATCGGGCAGACGACGAACGCCGTTGCGGACCCCAACGCCAATTCTGCTGGTGTATCGGAGGACGAGCGTGGCGGCATCAAGCCCTCGAGCGACAACGTGCTGTTTGCTGGCGTGCTCAGCGAAGCCCACATGAAGCTGGCAATGATTGCCGGCGTAGAATGTCTGTTCCGTATCGCCTCGGTGCGCTACGGCGACAATGGCCGCTCGCGCCTGGTGGTGCACACAAAGGCAAACGGCACGTGGTCCGCTCCCACTCCCGTGGACTTTCCCCTTGGGTTTGGCGAGGGCGACGTGGAGCGCGACGGCATATTCGATTACGACTTCGACGTGGTGGAATATACGGACGGAAGAGGAAACCAGGACGCCTACGTGCTGCTGATCTCGGGCGAGCGCCCCGCCGGTGACAACACCCTTTTCGATACGGCAAGCACAGCCGGCATACTGTCCGTCGTGCGCCTGCGCATAAGTAATAGCGAAGTTCGCGTGGTGTCGTATACGTCGTGGCGCAGCATCTCGCGCGGCCGCCTTCAGGAGGATGGCTACCATTGTCTGCAGTGCCCGCGTATCACGGTGGGCAAGACGCTCGTCGACGGGCGCCTGTCGGGTGCCTACCTCCACCGCCGCGGAACCACCGCAGAAAAGGCGCTCGGCAGCGAGGCCGAGGTTGCGCTGGAATGCTTTACCTTGTGGTCGGATGATTTGGGCGACAGTCTCACGTTCCGTCAGATCCTCCGCTTTCCGCAAGCACCGTCGAGTATCGAGCTGGGCAAGCCCGAGAATATCAACGGCAAAATGGTGGTGTCCGTTGCGTACGAGACCGCAGACGGTTGCGGCTGCGCATCTTACGCCGTGATCGGCCAGTCCATTGCGTGCTGGGACGTTATGTCACCAGACGCCACGGTACCTCATGCGGTGCCATGGCCACAACATTCGGGCTTTTTGGCAACCGTCAACGAGCAACTGCAGCATATTACTTGGACGCGAGGCGCATCGGCATTTGCAACGCAGCCCGTGGGTGCCGCAGGCTGTGGCCCGGCATCGTTTAGCGTAAGCAACAACGGCAGGTGCGTGCTCTATGTAGAGAACACCGATGGCAAGGTGGGACAAACCTACGACGAAGAAGGCAACCCGGTAGCAGTGATGGGCAAGCACTTCCGCATCTTCGCCAGCACCTTGGCAGGCGATCTGTTCACGGAGCCGTTCGTGATGTGCGAGCTGGACCATCCCGTCGATCAGATAACGACATTTTTGACGTCGGGAGGCATACTCTCCGCACTCGCCACGCACATTGTGAGCGCGGAGAAGAGCGAGGCAGAGCTGCACGGCATCGAAGTGCCCTTGGTGGCGTGTGCCACTCCGACGGGCGCGGTCGCTACCTCGGGCGCGGTGGTACCCGGAGCAGCAGGCGAATCCTTCATGGTCACGGTGCGAAACGACGGCAACACCTTGCTGACCGCCGGCACGATCGATCTGTACCGAGAGGGCTCCAGCCAGCCGTTCTCCAGCGCATCCATCGGATTCGGACTGAACGCACGCATGGTTTCGATCTACGATCCAGAGCTTGCCGAGGATGCTTCGGCCAAAGACATGGCACACGTGAAGTACGCGCTCGAGACGCTGGGCGCACGTTTTGCAACGCACCCGCTGGTAGCCGACAACGGCAACGCCGTGCTGGCACCGGGTTGCACGGCACAGTTCCGCATGAGCTTCGCCATCCCCGAGAGTTGGAGCGACGATGTGGGCAAACGCGTAACGCTGTATGCGAAGGCGCATAATCTGGTGGCGCTCGATCCCGTAACGCTCGAGGAAATTCGACCGGGTGCAAACTCGGCGCTGGGTGCCGTACTGCACGAGCTTCATGTGCCCGACGCGGCATGCGAACGCTCCGAAGTTCAGGTCGGCGTATGCGACAGCGCGGATACGACGGGACTTCACGATGCACCGATGACGGCGGACGACGGTGGCGGCTCGAGTGGCGGCGGTACTGACAAGGGCGGCGGCTCCGGCGGAAGCAGCTCCAGCAGCGGCAAGGACCACAACAATAGCAAGCGCCCCGGAAAAGCGGGCGCGCTTGCGGGCACGGGCGATACATGCGCTCCCCTTACGGCAGCCGCTGCAGCACTCGCCGCGGCAGGCGCCGGCCTCGTCGCCTACAGCACCCGCCGCACGGCGCTCGAAGCCGATACCGCCAATGAGGTCAATTCGGATAGGCCCCGCTAGCTCCTAGTTACTTTTATGAGAGACGCCGACTCGGCTCATTCGTCATCGCTATGCGGACATTACAACTTCGGTTCGCAATTCAAACTTACTCGCACAATACCGACTCGGTTTTGTGCGAGTAAACGAAACCTCATCGAACTCCGAACGATTGTTCGATGGATTTCGTGTTGGTTGGAATCGTCTGTGGGCTGGGCTATGCTACCTTGACTATCTATATGACTTAAACGCAGCAAAGGAGCACCGAGAGAGCGAGTATGGCAAAAAACACCGCAAACTATGGTAACGACAGTATCCGCCAGCTCAAGGACGAGGAGCGCGTACGCCTGCGCCCCGCCGTCATCTTTGGCTCGGACGGGCTCGACGGTTGCGCGCATGCCGCCTTCGAGATCCTGTCCAACGCCGTTGACGAGGCGCGCCAGGGCTACGGCAAGCTCATCACCCTTACCGCCTTTCGCGATGGCTCCATTCAGGTAGAGGACAACGGCCGCGGCTGCCCGCTTGACTGGAACCCCTCCGAGAAGCGCTTTAACTGGGAACTCGTCTTTTGCGAGCTTTACGCCGGCGGTAAGTACAACAACAACCAGGGCGGCGACTACGACTTCTCGCTCGGCACCAACGGCCTGGGCTCGTGCGCAACCCAGTACGCCTCCGAATACATGGACGTCACGGTTTGGCGCGACGGCAACAAGTACTCCCTGCACTTTAAGAAGGGCAAGGTCGTCGGCGCCAAAAAGAAAGCACTCGAGGTTGAGCCCAGCGACGAGGACCGCACCGGTACCACCATCAAGTGGCGCCCCGATCTTGAGGTCTTTACCTCCATCAGCATCCCCCACGATTGGTATCGCGAGACCATGCGCCGCCAGGCCGTGGTCAACGCCAACGTGACCTTCCGGCTGCGCATCGAGGGCGACGACGGCGAGTTTTCCCAAGAGGACTTCTGCTATCCCAAGGGCATCGAGGACTACGTGCTCGAGAAGGTCGGTGCCGACTACCTTACCGATCCCTTCTTTATCGAGGCCGACCGTCGCGGTCGCGATCGCGAGGATCTGCCCGATTACAACGTAAAAATCACTGCTTGCATGTGCTTCTCGCGCACTTTCACGATGCAGGAGTACTACCACAACTCCTCCTGGCTCGAGAACGGCGGCTCACCCGAAAAGGCGGCCCGTAGCGCCCTGACCAGCGCCATCGATGCCTACATCAAGCAACAGGGCAAGTACAACAAAAACGAGAGCGGCATTAAGTGGCAAGATGTCCAGGACTGTCTGGTGCTGGTAACCAACTGCTTCTCCACCCAAACGTCCTACGAAAACCAGACTAAGAAGGCCATCAACAACCGCTTTATCCAGCAGGCCATGACGGCATTCTTTAAGGAGCGCCTCTCGACCTACTTGATCGAGAACAAAGATGCCGCCAACAAGATCATGGAGCAGGTGCTCATCAACAAGCGCTCGCGCGAGAATGCCGAGAAGACGCGCCAGAGCATCAAGACCAACCTGCAGCAGAAGACCGACATGGCCAACCGCGTGCAGAAATTCATCGACTGCCGCTCCAAGGACAAGAGCCGTCGCGAGATCTACATCGTAGAGGGCGACTCGGCAGCAGGCGCCATTCGCACCTCGCGCGATGCCGAGTTCCAGGGCGTTATGCCCGTCCGCGGCAAGATCCTCAACTGCCTAAAGGAGGACTATCCGCGCATCTTTAAGTCCGACATCATCATGGACCTCATGCGCGTGCTGGGCTGCGGCGTGGAGATCAAGGACAAGCGCATCAAGAACCTGGGCGCCTTTGACCTGGACAACCTCAACTGGAACAAGGTCATCATCTGTACGGACGCCGACGTCGACGGCTATCACATCCGTACGCTCGTGCTCACCATGCTCTATCGCCTGGTGCCCACGCTTATCGACGAAGGCTACGTGTATATCGCCGAGTCGCCGCTCTACGAGATCAACTGCAAAGAAAAGACCTACTTTGCCTACACCGAGCTCGAGAAGAACGGCATTCTTAAGGAGATCGGCGACCAGAAGTGCTCCATCAACCGCTCCAAGGGTCTTGGTGAGAACGACCCGGACATGATGTGGCTCACCACCATGAACCCCGAGACGCGTCGTCTGATCAAGGTCGAGTCCGAAGACGTCACCAAGATGGAGACCATGTTCAACCTTCTGCTGGGCAGCGACGAGGCGGGCCGCAAGCGCCATATCTCGGAGCACGGCAAGGAATACCTGGACCAGCTGGACCTGCAGTAGCAGCAAATCGATAACGACGGCCCATAAGAAGTTCAAGAGGAAATCGTGGCAAAGAAGAAGACGAAGAACCAGCCAAAGAAAAAGCAGGTCAACGCCGAGAACGTCATCGGCCTGCACTCCGAGGTCACCAATCAGCCGATCACGCAGACGCTCGAGGTCAACTACATGCCCTACGCCATGAGCGTCAACGTCTCGCGTGCGTTCCCCGAGATCGACGGTTTTAAGCCCTCGCACCGCAAGCTGCTCTACACCATGTACAAGATGGGCTTGCTCAAAGGTGAGCGCCAGAAGAGCGCTAACATCGTGGGCCAAACCATGAAGCTCAACCCGCACGGCGACGCCGCGATCTACGAGACGATGGTGCGCTTGGCCACCGGCAACGAGGCGCTGCTCGCCCCCTTCGTGGAGTCGAAGGGCAACTTTGGCAAGTACTATTCGGGCGACCTGAGCTACGCCGCCTCACGTTACACCGAGGCCAAGCTCGCCCCCATCAGTGCCGAGATCTTCAAGGACATCGACAAAGACCCGGTCGACTTCGTCGACAGCTACGACGGCGCCATGAAGGAGCCGCGTCTGTTGCCCACCACGTTCCCCAACATCCTTGTCTCGGCCAACAAGGGCATCGGCGTCGCCATGGCGTCCGACATCTGCGGCTTCAACCTCAACGAGGTCTGCACCGCCACCATGCACTACCTGCAGGATCCTAACTGCGATCTGCTCGAATATATGCCCATGCCCGACTTCTCGACCGGCGGTGAGATTATCTACCGCCGCGAGGAGATGGAAAAGATTATCGAGACCGGCCTTGGCAGCTTCCAGATCCGCTCCCGCTGGCGCTGGATTCCCGAAGAGCGCATCATCGAGGTCTACGAGATCCCCTACACCACCAAGACCGATGTCATCATCGATCGCATCGTCAAGCTCTCCAAAGAGGGCAAGGTCAAGGAGATCGCTGACATCCGCGACGAGACTGACCTCTCGGGCCTGCGTATCGCCATCGACCTTAAGCGCGGTGTCGACCCCGATAAGCTCATGGCCAAGCTCTATCGCTCGACTACGCTGCAGGATTCGTTCTCGTGCAACTTTAACGTGTTGGTCGATGGTTACCCCCGCGTTATGGGCGTACGCCAGATCCTGCACGAGTGGGTCAAGTGGCGTATTGAGTCCACGCGTCGTCGCATTAACTTTGACTTGGGCAAAAAGTCCGAGCGCCTGCACCTGCTGCACGGCCTCGAGGCGATTCTGCTCGACATCGACAAGGCCATCGCCATCATCCGTGGCACCAAGCTCGAGGCTGAGGTCGTGCCCAACCTTATGAAGGGTTTCGACATCGACGAGACCCAGGCCGAGTTTGTTGCCGAGCTTAAGCTCCGCAACATCAACGAGGAGTACATCCTCAACCGCACCAAGGACATCGCTAAGCTTGAGGGTGAGATTGCCGAGCTAGAGGAGATCCTCTCCAGCGAGGAGAACATCAAGAAGGTCATCAGCGACGAGCTGGCTGCGGTCAACAAGAAGTACGTGATGCCGCGCCGCACGGGCAGGATTGAGCCTCACGAGGTCATCGAGGTAAGCCTGGAGCCCGAGGTCGAGGAATATCCGGTTACCATCATGCTCTCGCGCGAGGGCTACCTTAAGAAGATGACGGACCGCGTACTCAAGAAGGCTGCGACGCTCAAGTACAAGGACGGCGATAAGCCCTTTATCGAGTTCCCGTCCTCCAATACGCACGAGCTGCTCGTGTTTACCAACAAGAGCCAGGTGTACAAGTGCAAGGTCGCAGCGTTTGAGGACACCAAGTCGGCCCAGCTGGGCTCGTACTTGCCCACCGACCTCGAGATGGAACCCGACGAGAGCGTCATCTGGGTCATCGACCCCGAGGACTACAAGGCCGACGTGCTGTTCGTCTTTGAGAACGGTCGTGTGGTGCGCGTCGCGCTTTCTGGATACGTCACCAAGACCAACCGCAAGCGCCTCAAGAACGCCATCTACGGCGGCAGCAAACTGCTGTATGCACAGGTGCTCAAGGAGGATCGCGACCTCGCGCTGGTCTCGAGCGACTACCGCCTGATGAACTTCAACACGTCGCTGCTCAAGACCAAGACGACCACCAACACGCAGGGCGTCCAGGCCTTTACCGCCAAGAAGGGTCGCTCGGTCACCACCGTCGGCACGACCGAGGAAATCCTTGGCGCCGGCGTCTCGGCCGAGAAGTTCACCGCGCAGAGTCTCCCCTCTGCCGGTGCCCTCATGAAAGAAAACGACATGCCGAGTTTGTTTGACTAGGACGACGGCAGAGCCGCCATAAACTCTCAAAACAGTGAGGCCCGGAGCGCAGTAAATGCCGCGCTCCGGGCCCCATGCATTACAGCAGCATCATCCCTATAGACAAAATGTCGCATAAAGTGGAACAGACATAAGCCCATCATTCATTCCCAAAGGGCACGGCGGACAGCCTTTAGAGGTTCGATATCGACGAAAACGCCCGCTTTGAAACTCAAGTGCCTTTTCGTGTGCGAGCCGCCAGCTGCAATAGGAAGCGAATCAACGCAGGCGCCTTTCAAGCAGTTTGCAAAACTGCAGGTCGCAGGCCTTCATTGCTAGTAGGGAAAATGAGTAGTCTCAGGTGGCTTGCCCATGAGTTAGCGAGCAGGTTGGGGCTTCGTTGTTGGCGCAATCACTTCGTGCGCACTCGAAAGGTCTGTTTAACAAAAGACTAATCGGATGCGACTGGCCGCCCATACGGCGACGACGTTTCCCGTGCGAGCACAAACGGCCCTGCGTGCCCTATCGAGCGATATCCCCGTATGACGCTCAGAACTCCTGCTCGCCGAGCAGTCACCTCGCGAGATCCAGCACGAGAACGCCCTCCCGGGTATAAGGCCCGCGCCTCGTGCGGGCGATGAGGACCTTCGTGAATGCATCCCTGATGGACAGAAGCGACGAGAGCCCCTTCTCGAGCGTCGACTCAGAGCTAACGTCGTCTCTTGCTTAAACTCTCCTTCGCGGTTTCGAAACTCAAGGTCTTTTAAAGTTTCGAAAATGAGAAGACGATATGCGCAAGGGCGCGTCGGGTGGTAAGCCCCAACCATGTCATGTCGCCAGCGATGAAGGGCGCGTCTGCGCGTGCTACAATCCAACTACCAGAGATAAAAACACAGTCCCCGTCGGGTAGTCGTGGGCGTGCGGGGGTCCGCATCAGTAACCTGCCTCCTTGGTTGTCCCTTCTCTGCATGGTCATCTACATAAAGGAGGAACCAACCATGCAGATCAGTGTGTCGTCCACCCTGACCGTATATCACGACGGCCAATTCTGGGTCGGGCTGGCGGAGCATGTCGAGGACGGCAGATACGGCGTCGCCCGCATCGTCTTCGGCGCGGAGCCGTCCGATGAGGAGATCCTGCGATTCGTTGTCGGCAAATGGGAGAAGCTCTCGTTCTTCGGCGACAAGGCCACTGAGACAAGCAAGCCCGCGAAGAACCCCAAGCGGCGCGCTCGCGAGGCAGCGAAAGCCCTTAAACGGCCCGCGGTGAGCACCAAGGCACAACAGGCGCTCGCGGCGCAGCGGGAAGCGATGAAGCGGGAGTCGGCTCAAGCAAGAAGTCAGCGTCGCGCGGATGAGGCGGAGGCGCGCTTCGAGCAGCGGAAGCTGAAGCGCAAGCAGAAGCATCGTGGGCATTGACCGGTGCCGACATGGGTCCAGGTGTGAACGGGGCTACGTCCCCTGTTCACACTGCTCACACATACAGCAGCGGGCACGGATTCGACTGAAACTGCGCCCGCTGTCTGATGCTAAATTAATTTATCAAACATGTGTTCTATTCCAGCGCAGTAATTAAATACGCTGGTACATAGATACTCCGATCAAGACGGCCGCGTATACGACCGGGAACTTTCGACAGTTGAATACGCGTCTGACCTGGGATATCCAAGCGAACAATAGGCCTAACCCGCGATAGGTCCCAGGCCAGACGGGTATCCAATCGAAGGGGAGGGGCACTCCGGTGTGGAGGCAGCGGAGTGCCCGGGGAAAGCCCGGCCGGCCGGGCCTCCGGGGTGCGGCGGACTCCCGTGAAAGAGGGTCACCGCGCCCCGGCAAGCCGGGCTATTAGGCGGACGGCTCCTGCTGCGTGATGCAGTGGATGTTGCCGCCGCCGTAGACGACCTGGTCGGACTTGACGCCCACGCACTTGTAGACGCCCTCGCCCCAGACCTCGTCGTAGATCTCCTGGAGCGTGTCGACGGCCAGCTGGTCGTTCTCGTCGCCGTACTGCGGGACGATGACGCCGTGGTTGGTCACGAGGTAGTTCATGTAGGAGGCGATCAGCGGCTCGTCGGGGACGCGCGGCTCGGCGTTCTCGTCGGCGTCGATGGTGTCGCAGGAGGCCTGGTCCATGTACAGCGGCTTCACGGGCATGCAGAGCTTGTAGACCTTCAGCTTGCGGCCCTTGGCGTCAACCGCGTTGGAGAGGGTCTCGTAGGCGGCGTGGCACTGCTCGTAGAACGGGTACTCGGGGTCGTCGGTCCAGATGCAGACCATGACGCCCGGGGCGATGAAGGTGGCGACGTCGTCGATGTGGCCGTTGGTCTCCTCGGGGTCGATGCCCTCCTTGACCCAGATGACCTTCTCGACGCCGAGGTAGTCCTTGAGGTGCTCGGTCATGTACTCGCGAAGCTCCTCGCTCCAGGGCTCGAACTTCTTGCGGTACTTGGGCCAGAGGGACTCGGGGTCCTCCTCCTCCTCGAGCACCGCGGAGCAGGTGCGGCCGGGGGACAGGAGGCACTGGTCGGTGACGACGAGGGTGCCCTCGCCGTCGACGGTGATGGAGCCGCCCTCGAGGATCATGTCGTCGGGACGGTAGCGGCGGCAGCCGGAGAGCTCGGCCATCTTGAGGGCGATCTGCTCGTCCTTGTCCCACGGGAAGTAGAGGCCGTCGATGAGGCCGCCGTAGCCGTTGAAGTGCCAGTGGTTGGCGCGCTTATCGCCCTTGCCGTTGATGACGTAGGTGGCGCCGGTGTCGCGGAACCAGGCGTCGTCGGTGGTCATCTCGACGACGGTGACGTTCTCGTCGTTCTCGAAGACGGCCTTGCAGTTGGCGTAGTCGACCTGGTTGGCGCACATATAGACCGGGGTGAACTCGGAGATGGCGCGGGCGATGGCGGCATACTGCTTCTTGTTAGCGCTAATCTAAAATTGACCACTTTCGCAAACGCATCTCGCCGAATGCGCTAACGCGCTTTCGCCGACCCCGCTAACGTACTTTCACCAACTGCGCTAACGGAACTATGCTCCGATCGGGTATCCGACCCGGGAGGAGCGGGATATGGAGCGAAACGT
>NZ_JBQHWK010000020.1:0-43552 GCF_052064015.1 Collinsella sp. HCP3S3_D1 | reverse complement strand
GGGGGGGGTTTTTTTTCATATTTTTTTTTAAAAATTTTAAAAAATCCCCCCGTCAAATTTTTGGGGGCCTTGCCCCAAAACCGGGCCCCGGGGGGGTTGGGGGGGGGGGGGCGCCGTTGTCTTGAAGACGAAATGATCCGTTTTCCTCCGTCCCCAAGGGATCATTACAGCGAGTCAATGAAGCGCTGCTGGGCGGCGCGACCGGCTTCGTCCCATTTAAAGACGCCGGCGTTGTCGAGCACGTGGCCAAACACCATGCCGACCTCCTCGTGCAGGATGTCGATGGCGCTATCCGCCGTAAGCTCGTCGGCGCGGCGGGCAAAGACATCCTCGGCCCATGCGGCGTGGCTGCGGCAAAGGTCGTCGCCCTCGAGCGCGCCGGCAAGGTCGTAACTGACATCGGCCTTGGCTGCCAGCAAGTGCTCGCGGACAGCGCCGAGCTCGGGAACCAAGCGCGGCGGCAAAATGGCCAGGCCCATGACCTCGATCAAGCCGATGTTCTCTTTCTTGATGTGGTGGTACTCGGCATGCGGGTGAAATACGCCCAGCGGATGCTCGTCGGTTGTGATGTTGCAGCGAAGCGCCAGGTAGGCCTCGTAGATCTTGCCGCCGGCATTGCCGCGAGAGTCGACGCGGCGGATGACGGGCGTCACAGTGTTATGCGCCACGCCGTCGGCTGTGTGCGCGATGACGCCCACAGACTCATCGGTCCACTCGCGCCAGGCGAGGATAATCTTCTCGGCGGCGTCGAGCAGCTGGGCGCGGTCGTGCGAGCGCAGTCTCAGCACCGAGAGCGGCCACTGCAACACGGTGCCGCTGACCTGGTCAAAGCCGGGCACGTTAAACTGCGAGACCTCGGCGGCATGCATCATGGGGAACTCGTGCGCGCCGCCCTGGAAGTGGTCGTGCGACAGAATCGAGCCGCCCACGATGGGCAGGTCGGCGTTGGAGCCAATAAAGTAGTGCGGGAACAGGTCCACAAAATCGAACAGGCAGGTTAGTCCCTTACGGTCGACGTGCATCGGGCGATGCTCGGCGCTCATAGCAATGCAGTGCTCGTTAAAGTACGCGTACGGGCTGTACTGGAAGCCCCAGCGCTCGCCGTCGAGCTGGATGGGTATGATGCGCAGGTTCTGGCGAGCGGGATGGGCGCCGCCGTCGGCTGCGGCGGAGCGTCCAGGGTAGCCCTCGTTCTCGATGCACAGTTGACAGGCGGGATACTTCTCGCCCGTGTTCTTTGCGGCGCCGGCCGCGGCAATGTCGCGCGGGTCCTTCTCGGGCTTCGACAGGTTAATGGTGATTTCCAGGTCGCCCCAGTTGGTGGGGGTGCTCCATTTGATATTGCGCGCGATGGCGGCGCGGCGCACGTAACCGGCGTCACAGCACAGACCATAGAACCAGTCGGTCGCGGCGCGGGGCTCGTTGACGCCCATGCGTCCGTTGAACTCCTCGTTTACAACCGAAGGCCTCGGCATGAGCGCGCCCATGATGCGCATGGCGATGCGGTCGCGGCCCGACGCCGTGTCCTCGGCAGCGCCGTTGGCAACGGCGTCCTCGGAAAGCGCGGCAAGCGTGCCCTCCAGGTCAAAATTGGGGAGCGTATCGGGGTGCAAGAGCGAGAGCTTCTCGTTCTGCATCGCCCAAGCCATGTCGAGCGCAGGACCCGTGGCGCCGATGCACTCGAGAATGGTGTTGTAGGCCCAGATGCGGTCATCCTGTCCGATCATGGATCGATGGATGGCATACTCAATCAGGCCCTGCGCGGCCTCGCGCACATCAGTCATTACAGCCATGCCGCGTAAGCCCCCTTGTCAGAAATTGCGTAGTGGCGGGCAGAGCCCTCGCCCAGCCAGCCGTTCATCTTGATGATGAAGGTGTCGACAAGATCGAGTGGCACAAAGGCCTGGATAGTGCCACCAAAGCCGCCGCCGTGGATACGGACGGCGCCGCGGCCGTCGAGCACATGCTCGGCCAGCGCCAAGGCATACATGGAAGGTTGCTCGGAGCCCAGTTTGGCGACGACATTCTGCAGGTACATGGCGGAGCTGGCACCGGACTCGCGCGTCAGGACCAGGAACTGGTCGATGTCGCCGGCGCTAAGGGCTGCCCAGCGCTTATCGACCAGGCCGTTCTCGTACCAGTAGTGAACGGCGCGCAGGCAGGCACGGTCGCCCAGCTTGGCGCGTAGCTCAGGGAGCTTGGCGTCAAAATCCGCCACGTTTACCTCGCACAGGCGTGTCTTGCCAAACTCGGCGGCGATGTCCTGCATCTCGCGCGGAACGGCGGCGTAGTCGTCGGTAGCTGCCACATGGTCGGCGCCAACCTTAACGAGCACGAGCGCATAGCCGTGATCCTCAAAGTTGAGTTCGAGCTTCTGGGTTTTAGGCTGAGCCTGGTCCTCAAAGTCCATGTAGGCGAGGCCGCCCAAGCAAACGGCGGCCTGGTCCATCAGACCGCAGGGCTTGCCGTAATAGTTGTTCTCGGTGCGCTGGCTCATCTGGGCGAGCGCGACGGGCTCGATGGCGGGTGCGCCCCAGAGCGTCTCCATGGCACGACCGTACGCCGCCTCGACGGCGGCAGAGCTGGAAAGGCCGCCGCCCGAGGGGACGGAGCAGGTGAAGGCGAAGTCGAAGCCCTGGGGCTCAACGCCCAGAGCGGCGATTTCGTGGGCCATACCGCGGACGAGGCTCGCGGACGTGCCCTTCTCGGGCTCTTGAATATCCAGCGTGTCGAGCGTGATCTCAAAGGTAGGATAGCCCTCGTCGGCGACGCGGATCTTGTTGGAGTCGGTTGCCACGGCGATACCGTCAACGGCGACATCGAGCGAGCCGGCGATAACATGGCCGCCCTCGTGATCGGTGTGATTGCCGCTGATCTCAGAACGCCCGGGCGCGTGCACGTAGAGCACCTGGCGGTCGCCGATGGGTCCAAACTCCTCCTCAAACAGCTTGGTGAGCATGGTGAGTGTCTTTTCGTCGGGGGTGGTCATGGGAGTCCTTTCCTTGGCGCGCACGGGTGAGTTTTGCGTCGCTATGAGTACGTTAACAACTTGAAGCGGCATGAACCAAGTGTTCACGATGCCGCACGTTACGGGCTATGTTAACGTACTCATAACACAACGCTTGCCACTTTTTGAGAATCCGGTAGTCGGTAGAATTACAGCCGTGAACGGTACCGCCGTATGGACTTATAAAGCAGAAGAGATGCAGATAGAAAAAGTAGAGTACGTTAACATGCGTCCGACGATAGCGGGCTTCGGAGCGGGATATATTTCTGCCCGGGCCGGCATGCACGCTATTCAGATTTCGCAAGGGTGAAGGTGATTCTGTGGCAAGGCACTCGTCCAACGATACAGGTACGCGTCCGGTCTCCATGGCCGACGTCGCCCGCGCTGCCGGTGTTTCACAGCAGACGGTTTCGCGCGTCGCCAACGGCTTGCCCAACGTTAACGAGCAGACGCGCCAGCGCGTGCAGGCCGCTATGCAAGAGCTCGGTTTTCGTCCGAGTTATGCCGGTCGCTCGCTGCGCGACGGCCGTTACCATTCGGTCGGTCTGTGCGTCAACGATATCACCAAGTTTGGCAACCTCTCAATGATCGACGGCATCGCCAGCGCTGCTCGCGAGCATAATTGCGCCATCACACTGGTCGAGATGTCCAAGACCGAGGAGTTTTCGCTTGCCGAGGCCACGCGTCGTATGGCTGCGCTGCCGGTGGACGGCATTATCATCGGCATGAGTCGTATGGCGCCCGATTTTGAGACGTTTGATCCGCTGCCGGGCATTGGCACGGTTATTGTTACCATGTACGCGCACCCGCGGGTGACCACGGTCGACTCCGACCATTACGGCTGCTCGCTCTTGCTTATGGATCATCTGTTTGAGCTGGGGCACGAGCAAATTCGCTATATTGGCGGCCCGTCGTTCTCGGTCGACGAGCAATTTCGTCGCGCCGGCTGGCAGGATGCGCTCGAGCATAAGCACATTAAGCCGCAGGCGCCGCTCGAGGGCGACTGGTCTGCCAACAGCGGCTACGAGGCCGGCAGGTACCTGGCCGAGCACGATCGCACCATGACGGCGATTTATGCGGCAAACGATCAGATGGCAAATGGCGCGATTGCCGCGCTGCGTGATAGCGGCCTGCGCGTGCCCGAGGACGTAAGCGTGGTGGGCGTCGACGATTCGCTCGACGACTTTGTCGCGCATAACGAGCTCACGACCGTTCGATTCGATTTACATCAGCGTGGACGCGAGGTGTTTGAGCACGCGGTTCCCGAGGCGGGTACGGCGGGCAAAACCGTTGCTATCCGTATTCCCGGCCAGCTCATTATTCGACATAGCACGGCGATGCCACGCTCATAGTTTGCGCAGGTAAACGACGATTTATCGTATTTCAATAACAATCGGTAAGGATGCCGGCAGATAACAGTTGGAATGCTGCCAAGTGCTATTATAGACAGGTTATTTTGTCTATCTAGGAGGCTTTGTCTGATGGAGATCACCAAGGATATCCGCTACATTGGCGTCGACGACCACGACATTGACTTGTTCGAGGGCCAGTACGATGTGTCCGAGAACGGTATGGCATACAACAGCTACGTTATCTTGGGCGATAAAATCGCTGTCGCCGATTCGGTCGACGGTGGTTTTGTCGACGAGTGGCTCGGCAACCTCGAGGCCGCGCTCGATGGCCGTACGCCCGACTACCTGGTCATCCATCATATGGAGCCTGATCACTCCGCCGGTATCGCCGCCTTTATGGAGCGCTATCCCCAGGCGCAGATTGTGGCCAGCATGGGTGCTTTCCGCATGATGGTCAACTACTTTGGCACCGACTTCCCCGAGCGCAAAATGGTTGTCAAAGAGGGCGATGTGCTCGACCTGGGCGGCCACAGCCTGACGTTTGTCGGTGCCCCCAATGTTCACTGGCCCGAGGTGCTCTTCTCCTATGAGGCCACCGACAAGGTGCTCTTTAGCGCCGACGGCTTTGGCAAGTTTGGCGCCAACGACATCGAGGATCCCGAGGGCTGGGCTTGCGAGGCTCGCCGCTACTACTTTGGCATCGTCGGTAAGTTCGGCAAGTTTGTGCAGGCCGTGCTCAAAAAGGCTGCCGATCTGGATATTCAGATCATCTGCCCGCTCCACGGTCCTGTCCTTACCGAGAATCTGGGCTATTACCTCGACACCTACAACACCTGGTCGAGCTATCAGCCCGAGGACGAGGGCATCACGATTGCCTATGCGAGTGTCTACGGCCATCTGAAGGCCGCTGTCGAGGAGCTCGCCGCAGCGCTCGAGGCTCGCGGCCAGAAGGTTTCCGTCTTTGACCTGGCTCGCGACGACATGGCCGAGGCCGTTGAGGATGCGTTCCGCTATGACCGCCTGGTGCTCGCCTCTATCACCTATCAGGGCGAGATCTTCCCGTTCATGAGCACCTTTATCCACACGCTTGCCGAGCATGCCTACCAGAACCGCACCGTGGCGCTCGTCGAGGCCGGTTCCTGGGCGCCCACCGCTGCCAAGGTTATGACCAAGGAGCTCGAGGGCATGAAGGACATCACCCTGGCGCAGAACAAGGTGACCGTGCTGGGATCGCTCAACGACACATCGCGCGCCCAGATCGAGGCCCTCGCCGACGAGCTTTCCAAGTAGCGATATTTCGCTTTTAACGGGCAAAACCACCACAAAGGGACAGGCCCTTTGTGGTGGTTTTTGTTTAAGCGCCGGCGATGATGAGGGCTGGACGTGCGCTGTCGGCGGCCTCGGCGATTGAGGTGGCGACGGCGGCGTCGGGGTCGCTGTCCATCACGATGATGTCGACGTCGGCAAGCTCAGCAAAACGGTACATGCCGCGTCCGTTGACCTTACTGGCGTCCATGAGGGCGACGCTTTGACGGGCGGCACCGACCATAGCCGCTTTGGTCTCGGCCATCTGCGGAAAGTCGGTCGTAAAGCCGCAGCCGGGAACAAAAGCGCCAGGACACATGACGGCAAGGTCGGCGTGGACCATTTGGAGCGCCTGCATGGTAAGTGGGCCGTACAGATAGCGATGACCTTTGCGCAGTGCCCCGCCCAGCATGACGACATCGACCGAGGGCATGCTCTCGTCAATATAATCGGCGATGGTAATGTCGGCCGTGATAACGGTGATGCCGTCGCGCTGATCGAGGAGCCGGACGAATTCGAGCGCCGTGGTGCCCGAGTCGACGAGCAGCGTGTCGCCGTCATTAACGAGCTCGATGGCGCTTTGCGCGATGGCCTGCTTGGCGGCGACGTTGACATTGATGCGGCGATCTTGCGTGGAGACGGTCAGGCGTTTGTGGAGCGATACGGCACCACCATGTGTGCGACGCAGCTTGCCTGCTTCGGCGAGCGCGTCCAGGTCGGCGCGGGCGGTGACGGAGGACACACCAAAGGTCTGGGCGATTTCTGCTACCTGCACCGAGGCGTTATGCTCGAGTATTTCCATAATGGCGGTACGGCGCTCGTCAGCAAAAGCACGGTTGGTAGCTTGGGCCATGTTTGCTCCATTCTCGGCTATATTTGCAGGAATTGTGTTGACTCTATTTTCGTTCATTTTCTTTTTGAGTAAGAAAACACCTTTCGATTACTTATCTTTTCTATAAAAGAAAGACGCTAAACGCTCAAAATTCAATATCGAACACGCCCACTCGGTTCCGATTCCTTCCGTTTACTTTTCAAAAACGACTGTATTGGCCTGCACGGACTCAATATCTCGCACGTGCAAAGCCGCTGAATTTCATACAATGAGCGCAGTAAAACGCAAGGTAAAACGCCTTGTGAACAACTACGCCCGATGTCCAGATGCGGGCGAGGGAGAGGAGCAAACGCTCATGGCACTTGTTACCACCGAAAAGATGCTCAAGGACGCTCAGGCCGGCCACTACGCCGTCGGCGCGTTCAACGTCGAGAACCTCGAGTTTGTTATGGCCGTTCTGGCCGCTGCCGAGGAGACCAAGTCCCCCGTCATCATGCAGACCACCCCGGGCACCATCAAGACCGCTGGTCTGGACTACTTCTACGGCATGGTGAAGGCCGCTGCCGAGCGCGCTTCCGTGCCCGTCGCTCTGCACCTCGATCACGGCGATGGCTATGACCGCTGCATGCAGGCTTTCCGCACGGGCTACACCTCCGTCATGATCGACGGCTCGCACGAGTCCTTTGAGGACAACATTGCCCTGACCAAGTCCGTCGCCGACGCTGGCCGCGCCATGGGCGTGCCCGTCGAGGCCGAGCTCGGCAAGGTTGGCGGCAAGGAGGACGACGGTCCCGCGGTTGAGGGCGAGAGCCCCTACACCGATCCTGCCGAGGCCAAGGAGTTCGTCGAGCGCACCGGCTGCACCTCGCTGGCCATTGGCGTTGGCACCAGCCACGGCGTGTACACGAGCGATCCGCACATCGAGCAGTCCGTGGTCAAGGCCATCCGCGACGCCGTCGACGTGCCGCTGGTTCTGCACGGCACTTCCGGTGTGCCCGATGAGCAGGTTGCCGAGGCTGTGAAGAACGGCATCTGCAAGGTTAACTACGCTACCGAGCTGCGTCAGGCCTACACCAAGGGCTTCATGGCCTACATGGCCGAGAACCCCGCCTGCTTCGATCCCAAGAAGCCGGCCAAGGAGGGCATGCGTGAGATCACCGAGCTGGTTAAGATCCGCATGACCAACCTCAACTCTGTGGGCAAAGCAGAGTAACAGCAAGGGTACTCTGATCCCACCGGGCCGTCCGGAAACGGAAAAGGGCCTATCTCTCAGAACGTCCTCGGACATGTCGGAAGCCCCGCTGCGCGCACGCGCTACGGGGCTTCCTCCGTCCTGCGGAATGTTCTGAGAGATAGGCCCTTTTCCGTTTCCGGACGGCCCTGCTCGATCGCCCTTGTGGCGTTGGGGATGAAGGGGTGGGGCGCTAGGGACGCTTTGTTGATGGGGGACTAGTATGCCCGGGCTTGGTTGGGGAATGACTTGTTTAGGGATGCTTGGAGCTTATCGAAGGATATTCGCAAGTTGAGATTCTGATCGGTTGAGCGTTTGGCTTTTGTGGTGGGGGAGTCGAGGAGGCCGTTTCTCTGTGTCGGGGGGAAGGAGAAAAGGTCTGCATGTTTTAGGGATGGCTGCTGTGCTGCGTCATTGGAAGAATGCATGCTTATGCGGCCTCCTCGATGTCCACCAAAAGGTTGCGCACGGGGTGTGCTGCTAGGTCCCGTTCGTTGGCAGTATTATGCCGCGGCTGCTGCAAAGAAGCACTAAAGAAAGGCTTAATCAGGTTTGTTATAACAGTGAAACTGCAGGTCAAAGGTATCGAATAACACTCTTGAAAGGTTTTGAGCTTAAGGGCTTTCTAAGGTTTGCGGCTCGGATGTGGCGCGGACGTGCGGAGCGTGTGAATGATCGCTGTTAGCGCTGCGGTGCGGCGGCGCGTACCTGTTCGATGACCTTTTCCATGGTGGCGTCGATGCGGTCTTTCTTGAGCTCACATTCCCAGACGGTGATGGGCGTCCAGCCCATTTGGGTAAGCGCATCGATGGCGGCTCGGTCGCGCTCGACGTTGCGGCGAAACTTTGCCTCCCAAAACTCAACATTGCGCTTGGGCTGGCTCGGATTGCACTTAGGGCAGCGATGCCAAAAGCAGCCGTTGACGAAAATGGCGATCTTGCGCCCGGGAAAGGCGATGTCGGGCTTGCCGGGTACCTTCCATTCCAGACGGTATCCCGTAAGGCCCGCTGCCCGCAGGCGCTGGCGAACGAGCAGCTCGGGTTTGGTGTTGGCGCGCTTGTTGCCCTTCATGGACTTTTTTATAGCGGCGCGACGGCGCACCAGTTCGCGCTCGTCAGCGGAGAGGTCCGAGGTATCGATGCCGTCGAGCAGACCTGGCTTGGGACGCTTTTTGCTGCGGCGCTTAGGTGCGCGCTTGGGCTTGGTGGCGGGTTTGTCGGCCGTGTTGGGCGTGGCGTCATCGGCGGCGCCGTTGGCCTCAAGCCGATCTTCCTTCAACTCAATCAGAGCATCGATAAGCCCTTTGTCGGCGGGCATCCACTCAACGGTGGCAAGCGAGGTGCGCGGAATCCAGCGGATATCGAGCTGGCGGTCGTGCTTCTGGGGCTCATCGGAGTCATCGGCGAGCGAGCAGTAGTAGCACTCCATGGAGAGATGAAAATCGGGGTAGTCGTTCTCAACGGTATAGAAATCGCGCAGGTTGGTGACTTTTACCTGCAGCTCTTCCATGAGCTCGCGGCGTACGGCGTCCTCGGGCGTCTCGCCGCGCATGAGCTTGCCACCGGGGAACTCCCAAAGTCCCTGCATGTCGCCGTAGCCGCGCTGCACGGCAAGCAGCTCATCGGATCCTTCCTTGCGAATGATCCCAGCGGCAACATGAACAGTCTTCAACAGGAGTCCTCTCTCAACATCGACACATGACAAGGCAGCTCATTTGGGTAGTCTTTTTGGGACGGGGCTTTTTTAGCTGCCCTATGTCAAATGCGGCCTCATGCTTCGAAGGCTACGGATAGGGTAGCTAAAAAAGCCCCGTCCCAAAAAGACTACCCCTACCTTACGCAACGGTAAGGCAAGCGTAAGCGATATCGATGGTAGCCGACTCGGCTTCTTGCGACTATAGATGCCGTAGACTAATCGCAAGAAAGGACTCGGTATGCAAACCACGCACATGGCGACCCCGGTACTGGAAGTCGTGCATCTCGAAAAGGTATACGGAGCGCTGGGCAACGTGACCCGCGCGCTCAACGACGTCAGCTTTACCGTCAACCGCGGCGAATTCGTTGGCATCATGGGCGCTTCGGGCTCGGGTAAGTCGACGTTGCTCAACTGCGTGTCGACCATCGATAGTGCCACAAGCGGCGCGATCCGCATCAACGGCCAGGACGTGACGCGCATGAAGCAGGCTAAGCTTTCGCAGTTCCGCCGCGAGGAGCTTGGTTTTATCTTCCAGGACTCCAACCTGCTCGATACGCTCACGGCACGCGAGAACATCGCCCTGCCGCTCACCATCGCCCGCACAAACTCGGCAGAGATCTCGACCCGCGTGCAGGATGTGGCAGCGCGCCTGTCCATCAGTCAGGTGCTCGACAAGTATCCCTACCAGATGTCCGGCGGTCAGCAGCAGCGCGTTGCCGCGGCTCGCGCGCTCGTCACCGACCCCACCATGATCATGGCCGACGAGCCCACCGGCGCCCTCGATTCCAAGAGCGCTCGCCTGCTGCTCGAGAGCCTGGAGGCCCTTAACCGCCGCCTGCGCGCCACCGTGCTCATGGTCACGCACGACAGCTTTGCCGCCAGCTACACGAGCCGTGTGCTGTTTATTCGCGACGGCAAGATCTTCACCGAGCTGCGCCGCGGAGACACCGGCCGCCGCGAGTTCTTCGACCGCATTATGGAGGTCGTTGCCATGATGGGCGGTGAGGGCTCCGATGCTCTGTAAACTCGCTTGGGGCAACGTCCGCCGCGCCGGCCGCGACTACCTCGTCTACCTTTTGACGCTCACCCTGGGCGTCACGGTCTTCTATGCCTTTAATACCATCTCGATGCAGGTCGACATCGCCGGAATCGATGAAGAGGGCTTGGCGCAGGTTATGGGCAGCATGCTCGGCTACCTGACGTACTTTTTGGCCGGTGTCATGGCCTTTTTGATGGTGTATGCCAATAACTTCATCATGAAACGCCGCAAGAAGGAGTTTGGCCTGTACCAGGTGCTCGGTATGGGGCGCGGGCGCGTCGCCACGATCATGGCGCTCGAGACCGTGATAGTATCGGTTGTGGCCTTTGTCGCCGGCATTGTGCTGGGTGTGGGACTCTCCCAGCTCATGACGTTCTTTACGGCCTCGCTCTTTAAGACACAGATCGCCAATTTCCACTTCTTTTTCTCGGTGCATGCGTTCAACCTGACCCTTGCCTGCATGCTCGTAATGTTTGTGCTCACGCTACTGCTGAACCTTCGCGCCGTGCGTCGTACCAAACTCATCGAGCTTATGGGTGCCGAGCGTCGCAACGAGAGCATCAAGACACGCAACCCCTGGATCGCGATTGCCATCTTTGCCGTGGGCGTGGTGCTTGTGGGCGTGGCCTATTACCGTCTGCTACGTGATGGGTTCCCGCTAACCGCGACGGACAGCAAGCTGCAAGAGGCCATGAACCAGTTTGGCATTACGACCGCTATGGTTACCGTGGGTACCTTTGCCCTGTTTTGGGGACTCTCGGGCATGCTTATCAAGCTGCTGCAGAGCCTGCGCGGCGTGTATTGGCGCGGCCTCAACATGTTTATCGTGCGCCAGCTTGCGGCCAAGGTCAACACGGTGTGCTTTTCGATGGGCGTCATCGCGATGCTCCTGTTTTTGGCCATCACCTCGGTGACGTGCGGTATGTCGATTGCCAACGTGATGAACGAAAACCTGGAGCGCTATAACCCTGTTGATGTGTCTCAGACGTATGTCTATTACACGCCCGATACTCTCGACTACTACAAAGAGTACGTCAATCCGTCTGATGAAGCCGATCGCATGGTGCTGGCCGATACAACGGTCGATTTGTACCCCGCATGGCACGGCAAGGGCGAGTCGGCGGACAACAACGACGAGACCGGCAAGAAGGTCGATATCGCCGATGTTGCCGGTGAGCATGTACAGATCGATTCGTATCTGAGTTACCCGGTTGGCGGCTCGAATCCTTCGGTGACCCCAAGTGAGATGTGCAAGACCATGGGCGAAAAGCTTCCCAAGGCGTTCGGGGGTAGCAATGCCGATACGATGGGTCTGTTTGTGACGCCGGCGAGCCAGTACAACAAACTGCGCCAGATGATGGGCGAGGAGCCGGTGAGCATTGGCCGCGACCAATATCTGCTCACGTGTGATATGGGCGGCGAGCTGGTCGACCTGTACACCAAGTATATGGCTGGCGGCCATGCCCTTACCTTGGGCGGGCATACGCTCAAACCCGCAACCGATAAGTCGGACGAAGATACGGCGGCCATCGCCAACTCGGCGATGGGCAGTAATCCGGGTACCGTCGTCGTTGCCGACGAACTGTTGTCCCAACTTAATCTGCAGCCGTATTCCAGTAGCCTGCTCGTTAACTACAAACAGGGGATGGATACGACCGAGGCAGACGAGAGCATTAAATACACTCTGCTCGACAATCTGCTCGTTGACGGCAAGGAGCCGGGGTTTTGGGGAACCTTCATCACACGCTCCGAGATGTACACGCAGGCAGCGCAAATGAACGGTCTTATTAGCTACCTAGCCATCTACATCGGCTTTGTATTGGTCGTTGCATGCGCGGCGATTCTGTCGATCCAGCAACTCTCCAACGTGGCCGACGGCAGCCGCAGCTATCGTGTGCTGGCACAGATCGGCTGCGACGACCGCCAGATTCGCCATTCGGTGATGGCGCAGCAGGCGGTATTCTTCCTGTTCCCGCTGGCAGTGGGTCTGGCGCACTCCTTTGTGGCACTTAAGGTGATTATCGAGCTGGTGAGCATATTCGGAAATATGAGCATCGGCGGCACTGTGGGCCTCACCTGCGCGATCTTCCTGGCAGCATACGGTGGCTACTTCCTGGTGACCTACCTCATGAGCACCGGAATGGTGCGAGCTGCCATAGCCACCCGCTACAGCGAGTAACAAGCGGGCAAAATCGTCGCAAAATCAGAGGCGTATGACCGCCGCGAAGGGGCCAGGGGCCCTTTCGCGGCGGTTTTTTCCAACCTGGTGCGTCTCAGATACAAGTGAGTAGACTTTTTTGAACCTGACGAGCACATCGCGACAAATGCTCAATAAAACCGCAGGTCAGAGCTGTGGCGTTTTGGGGCGTGCTTGGCTTCCTGCAAAAAGCCTACTCACTTGGTTTTTCTGCTAGAAGACCGCCGCGAGGGAAGGCAACTCCCCCGGGTAGTCGTTGGGGACGTTCTTAAACGACTAGTCAAACAAGAGCGTCCCCAACGACCACCCCAAAAGGAGCGTCCCCAAGTGCTAGCTTTGGCAACGACGCTGGTAGAAAAACGTCAGCGAAAACCCGTACACGCGAGCAATGTGCCTTGAAGCGAGGCGGCATTGACCTTTTGGTCATGCCGTCGAAGCTGAAAGGCAGATTGCTCGCGTGTACGGGTTTGCAGCGTCGGCCGGTTACGGCGTTTGGTAAAACGCCGTAACCTACACCCGCTCTGCGATCTCGTGGATGAGGTAGTCGGTCTTTTCCCAGCCCAGGCACGGGTCGGTGATGGACTTGCCAAAGACGCCGCCGTCGACAGACTGGTTACCGTCCTCCAGGTAGGATTCGATCATAAAGCCCTTGACCAGCTTGGAGATGGACTCGTTGCGGCGGCAGCTATCGAGCACCTCCTTGCAGATGCGGTGCTGCTCCAGCGGGCGCTTGCCCGAGTTGTCGTGGTTGCAGTCGATGATCGCCGCCGGGTTGGCGTAGCCGGCATGCTCGGTATAGCGCTCAGCCAGACGCTCCAGATGCTCGTAGTGGTAATTGGGGTAGGTACGACCGTCGAGACCAATGTAGCCACGCATGACGGCGTGCGCGAGCGGATTGCCGTCGCACTCGACCTCCCAGTTGCGGAAGATGAAGCTTTGATGTGCCTGGGCGGCGTAGATGGAGTTGAGCATAACGGTGGTGGAACCGGCGGTGGGGTTCTTCATGCCCACAGGCACCGAAATGCCGCTCGACACCAGACGATGCTCCTGGTTCTCGACCGAGCGCGCGCCCACGGCGACGTAGCTCAGCAGGTCGACGAGGTACTGGTAGTTGGACGGGTAGAGCATCTCATCGGCGGTAAAGAAACCGGTCTCCTCGATGACGCGCAGGTGCATATGGCGGATGGCCTTGACGCCCTCGAGCAGGTCGTCGGGAGCCTCGGGGTTGGGGTTGTGCAGCAGGCCCTTGTAGCCAGTGCCCTTGGTGCGCGGCTTGTTGGTATAGACGCGCGGAATGATGATGAGTTTGTCCTTGACCTCTTCGGCGACCTTGGCCAGTCGGCTCATGTAATCAAGCACCGAGTCCTCGCGGTCGGCAGAGCACGGGCCGATAATGAGCACCTTGCGCGCGTCCTCGCCGGTAAAGACCTTGGCGACCTCGGCGTCGAATGCCTGTTTTTTGGCGGTAAGGTCGGCGGAAAGCGGCATTTCCTCGCGGATTTCCATGGGGATCGGCAACCTGCGCTTGAATTCCATGGCCATACGGGGCCTCCTCAATCAAATAAGACAAAGTGTGCATTGTCGAATGCTCGGCATTATCCGCTGTCGCACGCTAAAGTGCAAGCCCTCATCACCCCAAAACCTGCCAAAAAGGGACAGGTTTATTTTGGCAGGTTTTATCTGGTCAAACGTCAACTGGCCCTGGAATGGAATGATGTCACGCGGCTTGGAAGAGGCCGTCGATTTGGTCCCAGGGGAGGCGGTTTGAGGGTCGCAGAACAAAAAACGGGAGCGCAGGTTGTCCTGCGCCCCCGTTCTCGGGTGTTATTCGTTCCCTGCAGCAGAATTTACGCTGCTTCGTCGAACTGCGAGTTGTACAGGTCGGCGTAGAAGCCGCCCTGGGCGAGCAGCTCGTCGTGCGTGCCCTTCTCGACGATGTCGCCGTCGCGAATTACCAAGATCACGTCGGCGTTGCGGATCGTGGACAGGCGGTGTGCGATAACAAAGCTGGTGCGGCCCTGCATCAGCGCATCCGTGGCGCGCTGAATAAGCTCCTCGGTGCGGGTATCGACGTTGGATGTCGCCTCGTCCAAAATCAGCGCCGGGCGGTCGGCCAAAATGGCGCGGGCAATGGTCACGAGCTGGCGTTGGCCCTGCGAAAGGTTGGTGCCTTCCTCGTTGATCATAAAGTTGTAACCGCCGGCGAGCGTATGGATAAAGTGGTCGCAGCGTGCAGCGCGTGCAGCGGCCTCGACCTCGGCATCGCTTGCATCGGGGCGTCCGTAGCGGATGTTCTCGCGGATGGTGCCGTTAAACAGCCACGTATCCTGCAGCACCATGGCAAACTCGCCGCGCAGTGCCGCGCGGTCCCAATCGCGTACGTCGACGCCATCGACGCGCAGCGAGCCGCCGTCCACGTCGTAGAAGCGCTGTAGCAGCTTAATGAGCGTGGTCTTGCCCGCGCCGGTGGGACCGACGATGGCGATGGTCTGGCCGGGCTGTGCCTCGCAGCTAAAGTCGTGGATGATGGTCTTGTCGGGCGTGTAGCCAAACTTGACGTGGTCAAACTCCACATGGCCAGGGCGCTTTTCGGGAATCTGCGCGTCGGCCTTCTGCTCCTCCTCGGGCGCGGCCAGGAACTCAAAGACGCGCTCGGTGGCAGCGGCCATAGACTGCATCGTGTTGCTCACGTTGCCCAGCTGCTGCACGGGTTGCGTAAAGTTGCGAACGTACTGGATAAAGCTTTGGATGTCGCCGGGCGTGGCATTGCCAGTCAGCGCGAGCTGTGCGCCCACCACGACCACGCCCACGTAGCCCATGTTGCCCACCAAGCTCATAAGCGGCATCATCAGGCCCGACAGGAACTGCGAGCGCCAGCCACTAATAAAGAGGCGGTCGTTTTGACGGTCGAACTCTTCGATTGAGGCCTCGGCGCGGTCGAACACCTGAATGACGTTCTGGCCGGCAAAGTCCTCCTCGATAATGCCGTTGACGGTGCCCAGGACCTGCTGCTGCTCGCGGAAGTACGGCTGCGAGAAATGAATCATCACGGTCAGGATAATCGCGGCAGCCGGCAGTGTGAGCACGGTGACGCCGGTAAGCGGCAGGCTGATCGACAGCATCATGACGAGCACGCCGATAATCTGCGTCACCGACGTGATGAGCTGCGTCACGCTCTGGTTGAGCGACTGACCCAGCGTATCGACGTCGTTGGTGATGCGGCTGAGCACATCGCCCTTGCTGTGTCCGTTAAAGTAGCTCATCGGCACGACAGCGATCTTGGCGGCGATCTCCTTGCGCATGCGGTAGCAAATCTTTTGCGTGACGCCGGTCATGAGCCAGCCCTGGATGAGGCTGCAAACAGAGCTTGCCAGATACAGGCAGAGCAAAAAGCCGAGCGTCTTGGCGATCCAGGCAAAGTCGACATCGCCGGTACCGTTGACCTTGGCGACCAGGCCTTCGAACAGCTTGGTCGTAACCTGGCCGAGCACCTTGGGTCCCACAATGTTAAAGACGACCGAGCACACGGCAAAGGCGACGGCGGCAAGCACGGCAACCTTGTGTTGACCGATATAGCCGAGCAACTGCCGCATGGCGCCCTTAAAGTCCTTGGCCTTCTCGCCGCGGCCCATGCCACCCATGCGGCCCATGGGACCGCGCTGGCGGGTGGGCTTGGGAATCTGAGTCTTGGTCTCGTCTGCCATTAGTGCTCGCCTCCCTCCATAACGGCTGCAATTTCTTCTTGAGTGAGCCCCAGCTCCTCGGCGGAAAGCTGCGACTGTGCGATCTCCAGGTACGCCGGACAGCTGTGCAGCAGCTCCTCGTGCGTACCAGTGCCCACCACGTGACCGTCGTCGAGCACGATGATCTGGTCGGCGTGCATGATGGTCGCGATGCGCTGGGCTACGACAACGAGCGCGGCGTCGGTAACGTTTTTGGCAAGCTCTTCGCGCAGGCGCGCGTCGGTCTTGTAGTCGAGGGCGCTAAACGAGTCATCGAACACCAGGACCTCGGGCTTTTTTGCCAACGCGCGGGCAATGGCCAGACGCTGGCGCTGACCGCCCGAGACATTGGAGCCGCCCTGGCTGATGGGGGAGTCGTAGCCGCCCTCGCGCTCGTCGATAAAGTCCTCGGCTTGGGCGATGCGCGCGGCCTCGTGCATGTTCTCGTCGCTTACCATGTCGCCGGCAAACTTAAGGTTGCTCTCCACGGTGCCCGAGAACAGACGCCCCTGCTGAGGGATGTAACCAATGCGGCGGCGAAGCTCGGAAAGGGTCATATCGCGCACGTCGATACCGTCGAGCGAAATGCTGCCGCCCGTGACGTCGTATAAGCGCGGAATCAGCTGTACGAGCGTGGACTTGCCCGAGCCCGTGGAACCAATGATGCCGAGCATCTGACCGGCATGCGTGGTGAAGTTCACGCCGCTCATGACGTCGGCGCGGGCATCGGGATACTGGAAGCTCACGTCGCGGAAGGTGAGCTCACCGCGCGGTGCGCTGGCCGCGGGCAGTTTGGGCGAGGCGGGGTCGTTGATGCTCGTGGGGCAGGTGATGACCTCTTCCACGCGCTCGGCTGCGACCTCGGCGCGGGGCAGGATGACCGAAACCATGGTGAGGATCATAAACGCCATGACGATCTGCATGGTATAGGAGATAAACGCCATCATGTTGCCGACCTGCATCACGCCATCGGACACGCCCTGCGCGCCAAACCAGACGATAAGCACGGTGATGCAGTTCATGACGAGCATCATGAGCGGCATCATAAAGCTCATGGCACGATTGGTGTAGAGCTGCGTGGTCATTAGGTCGAGCGAAGCCTTGTCAAAACGCTCGAGCTCATGCTCCTCGCGGTTGAACGAGCGGATGGGCATAAGGCCGTCGAGCAGCTCGCGGGCGGTGAGGTTCACGCGGTCCACAAAGCTCTGCATCTTTTTGAACTTGGGCATGGTGAGGCCCATAAGCACGCCGACGACGGCCGAGACCGCGATGATGGCCACGGCGATGGTCCACTCCAGGCCGGTGTGGTTGGCCAGGACGCGCATGACGGCGACGATGCCCATGACGGGGGCCATCAGGCACATGCGGATAAACAGGGTTGCGGCCATCTGAATCTGCTGAATGTCGTTGGTGCAGCGGGTGATGAGCGAGGCCTGGCTAAACTTGCCCACCTCGGCCGGCGAGAAGTGCATAACCTTGTTGAAGGTCTCGCGGCGCAGGTCGCGTGCGATGGAACAGGCGGTGCGCGAGGCCACGGCGCCGGTCAGGATGGTGGCGATGAGCGAGATCAGGCACAGACCAAACATCGTGGTTGCCATGCGGCCCAGATAGGCGTTCTGCACGTCGGCGGGGTCGATGCCCTGCGCCTTGTACTCGTCTTGTACATAGCTCACGGCGCGTTGGGTCACGATGGAACCCGACATGGAGCCCATTTTGTCCGCCATATCGTTGGCACCCTCGACGAGCTTGCCCTGGTCGATTAGGCCGCCTTCAACGCCTAGGCGCAGGCTCTTCATGGTGATCTTACCGCCGTCGGTGTCAATCTGCTTTTGCATGTTCTGCGCTGCCGCGGCCTTCTGCTGCGTCTCGGCGAGCTGCTCGGGCGTCATTGCCGCCATCTGCTCGGGGGTGGGCATGGCCTGGGCGGCGTTGTTGTTATTCTCGCTGGACGAACCCATCATGTCATCCATGGAGTTGGCGTCAATGCCCTGGTTGAACGAAAGGACGACGGTCTCGGGCAGGCTCACGATGTCGGCAATCTTGCCGCCGTCGGCGCGCTCCTCCTCGGTGCCCTTGTACGTTCGAATGCCGTTATTATCCGCCTTGCTAAACACGGCCTCCACAGCTTTGGCGTCCTTATCGCTCATAAAGAGTTCGAGGTCGTCGAGCGATTCGGTGCGAATGGTGTCAGGTACGGGCGAGGCGATACCGCCTTGCTGCACGCCCACGTCGACGATGTCGCTCATATACGTAGGCAGCGCCAGATCGGCGTTGCAGCTGATTACGATAAGTACGATAGCTGCGAACAGTGCCAGGACATGCTTTTTAAAGAGCTTGAGAATCCTCACTCGGCATCTCTCCTTTCTTGATTGCGGTCGATAATTTCGTTGGCACGCCTAAGAAGGCGCACCATCTCTTGGGTATCTGTTTCGCCGAGCTGCTCGAGGAAGGCCGCGGTGCGGTCCTCGAATTCCCGATGCTTGATTTCGAGATCATGGAATCCCTTGTCGGTCACCGTGACGTGTACGCGACGACGGTCGGTCTTTGAGTGCTCGCGCTCGACCCAGCCTTTGGCTTCGAGAGCGCGCAGGATATTGGCGATGCGGGCGCTCGAGACCCAGGCACGATCGGCGAGTTCGCTTGGCGTGAGCGAACCGCCAGCGAGCATGAGGGCGCGCATGACGGCCATCTCACCACTGAGGGCTTTGTCCGCAAAGCGCGAAATGCGCTGATGCATACTGCCGAACTCGGTAAGGAGCTGACGCCCAAGTTCACGGAAATCGGTATCTTTCACCGAAAACCCCTAACACTAGAAACTATTTTTGGTAGAAGATGATACCCCCATATGCGGGCCTCATGCAGTGGGCAATATAAAGAGCGTATAAAGACTTAAAATAATTCAATTGCTGAAGCGTTTCAAAGAACTATCATGCCCGCGGTTAGGCGAGGGGTTGTCACCACCATGACGGCTGGGACTCATTTATCGCCATGTGCGATGCTCCAACTTCCCGCAAGGAGACACCTGAATCAAGGGGGTTGGAGTCATGGCATTTGACTTCACGGGTAAAACCGCGATCGTTACCGGTGGCACTCAGGGCATTGGCCTCGAGATTGCCAAGGGTATCGTTGCGGGCGGCGGACACGTCGCGCTCATCGCAAGGAACGCTGCCAAGGGCGAGGCGGCTGTGGCCGAGCTTGGCGAGGGCAACAAGTTCTATCAGCTCGATGTCGCCGATGCGCCCAAGGCGCGCGAGACCGTCGAGCAGATTTTTACGGACCTGCCGCAAACCAACATCCTGATCAACTGCGCCGGTGTCATCAGCACCAAGAAGTTTGACGAGATCGACGACACCGAGTGGCGTCGCACCATCGACATCAACCTCAACGGCACCTTTACCATGATGAATGCCGTGTACCCGCACTTTAAGGCGGCACATGCCGGCACTATCGTCAACGTGAGCTCCGTTGCTGGCAAGATCGGCGGCGGCCTGCTCGGCACCGCGGCCTACGCGAGCTCCAAGGCCGGTGTCAACGGCCTTACCAAGGCGGTCGCCAAGGAGGGCGGTAAGTTCGGCATCCGCTGCAACGCTGTGTGCCCGTCGCTCACGCTTACCGACATGACGTCGATCCTTTCTGACGAGAACTCTCAGCGCATCATCAACGGTATTCCTCTGGGCCGCGCCGCCCAGGCCAGCGAGCCTGCGCAGATGGTGCTGTTCTTCGCTTCCGACCTCGCCAGCTTCGTGAACGGCGAGATCGGTGACTGCGACGGCGGCATCGTCCTGGACGGGTAATACCCCGCGGTAATCGTTTGGCGGCGACCCTGGCGAATCGGGGTTGTCGCTTTCTTTCTGACATAGGCGCGTGCGGCTACGATTCGCATGCATCCAAAGGAGATATATATGAGTGAATCGACTGCGGTGGAGGCGCCGGCTGCAAAGGAGCCGTTCTTTAAGATGTCCTCCATCCCGGGCGCCAATATTTTGGTGCCGCTTTTGCTGGGCTGCTTGCTCAACACGCTATTCCCCGACCTGTTCAAAACGCTCGGCAGCTTTACGCTTGGCATGACCCAGCAGGGTGCAAGCCCGCTCGTGGGCGCTTTTTTGCTCATCGTCGGTACGACGATTTCGTTTAAAAGTGCGCCTGCCGCCGCTGCACGCGGCGCCATCATCATCGCTGTCAAGCAGATCGTGGTCGTTGCCGTGTCGCTGCTTATCCTTTATGTATTCAACGACAACCTGTTTGGCATCTCTGCCATGGTGATGCTGGCGGCTTGCACCGGCGCCAACAACGCTATGTACGCTGGTCTGATGGGCACCATGGGCAACGAGGCCGAACGTGGCGCCGTCGCCATCACCACACTCGTTGTCGGCCCTCCGGTCACAATGATCGTGCTCGGCGCTGCTGGCCAGGCTCCGATCGGCTGGTCGCTCGTGGGCGCCATCCTGCCGATCGTCGTCGGCATTATTCTGGGTAACCTCTTCCCGAGCTTTAAGAAGATGATGGCTCCGGCACTTTCCGCCATCATCGTGCTCGTCTTCTTTGCCATGGGCTCGACCATGACCTTTGGCCAGCTCATCAACGGCGGTCTTCCCGGCATCCTGCTCGGCGTGATCTGCTCGGTGGTCTTTGCAATTCCCGTCATCGCGGTCGATAAGTTCACGGGCGGTACGGGTGTCGCAGGTGCGGCCATTTCGAGCTGCGCCGGAGCCAATGTGGCCACGCCTGCCGCCATGGCAAGCGTCAACGAGGCCATGTACGGTGGTGCCGTGCTCGCGACGGCTACGGCGCAGGTTACAGCGTGCGCCATCGTGACGGCCATTTTGACCCCGCTGGTCACCAGCTGGTGCTTCAAGCATTTTGAGGGCCAGGGTCACGGCGACAGCAAAAAGGCCGCGGCCGACAGGGTCACCGCTGCTGCTTAATGCCAAGCGGCAATCAAAGCTAAATAACTAGCCACGCCACAGGGCGGCCCCGGGGGAAATCCCGTGGCCGCCCTGCAGTTTCTGTGGGTCTCTGGGGCACTTTACCCTGCTAAAGCTGGCATAACAGCTAGAGTGAACGTCGTACAAAGGCAAGGAAAAATACCAAACAAATCGGTGAACGGTAGTTGTTCACGCTCGCATTTCCTGCGGATTTGTTAAAAACGCCCTAATGGTATAAAAAAAGAAACATATAACAGCCCTGATGAAGGGGGTGGCTATGTTATCCTTCTCAGACGGGTGAAATCTTGGGTTTTGGGTTGCAGTTCCAAGGTGGACAAACGTTTTTCCCTGTGCTAACGCGCGATGGAAGGCGAATGAAGCCGGTCATGCAACCCGAACATTCAAGAATTCAATAAGCAGCGGTGTGAGAGAGCGCCGCATTATACGTAACTAGGAGCGTGGTTACACAATGCAGGAGGCATGGGAAGGCTTCAAGGAAGGCATCTGGACGGGAGAGGTTGACGTCCGAGACTTCATCCAGAAGAACTACACCCCCTACGAGGGCGACGAATCGTTCCTCGCCGGTCCGACCGAGCGTACCAAGGAGCTGTGGGGCGAGGTCCTCGACCTGCTGCTCAAGGAGCGCGAGCAGGGCGGCGTCCTCGATATGGACACCAAGACTGTCACGGGTATCGTGAGCCACCCCGCTGGCTACATCGATAACGCCCACCGCGAGAAGGAGACCATCGTCGGTCTTCAGACTGACAAGCCGCTCAAGCGCGCTCTGCACGTCAACGGTGGTATCCGCATCGCTTGCCAGGCTGCCAGCCAGCACGGCTACAAGATCGACGAGAACGTCGTCGAGCGCTACACCTTCGAGCGCAAGACCCACAACGCCGGCGTCTTCGATGTCTACACCCCCGAGATGCGTGCTTGCCGCTCGGCTCACATTATCACCGGTCTGCCCGATGGCTATGGCCGCGGCCGCATCATCGGCGACTACCGTCGTGTCGCCCTGTACGGCGTCGACTACCTGATCAAGGATAAGGAGGCCCAGAAGGCTTCCACCCCGACGGTCATGACCGCCGACAACATCCGCGATCGCGAGGAGCTGCAGGAGCAGATCCGCGCCCTCGGCGAGCTCAAGATGATGGCCGAGACCTATGGTTTCGATATTTCCAAACCTGCTACCAACACGCAGGAGGCCATCCAGTGGATGTACTTCGCCTACCTCGCTGCCGTCAAGGAGCAGAACGGCGCCGCTATGTCCATCGGCCGTACCTCTACGTTCATCGACATCTACGCTGAGCGCGACCTTGCCAACGGTACCTTTACCGAGGAGCAGATCCAGGAGTTCGTGGATCACTTCATCATGAAGCTCCGCATGGTCAAGTTTGCCCGTACCCCCGAGTACCAGGCCCTGTTTACCGGCGATCCGCAGTGGGTCACCGAGTCCATCGGCGGCATGGGTGTTGACGGCCGTACGCTCGTTACCAAGATGAGCTTCCGCTACCTGCACACGCTCGAGAACATGGGCACCAGCCCCGAGCCCAACATGACCGTTCTGTGGTCGACCCGTCTTCCCGAGAACTTCAAGAAGTTCTGCGCCAAGACTTCTGTCGCCAGCTCCTCGGTCCAGTACGAGAACGACGACCTCATGCGCGTTTACCACGGCGACGACTACGGCATCGCCTGCTGCGTGTCCTCCATGCGCATTGGCAAGGAGATGCAGTTCTTCGGCGCTCGTGCCAACCTGGCCAAGTGCCTGCTGTACGCACTCAACGGCGGTGTTGACGAGGTCTCCAAGAAGCAGGTCGGCCCCAAGTATCGCGCCGTCGAGGGCGACACGCTCGATTACGATGACGTTATGGCCAAGTACAACGACATGATGAAGTGGCTCGCTGGCGTGTACGTCAACTCGCTGAACATCATTCACTACATGCACGACAAGTATTGCTACGAGCGCATCCAGATGGCTCTGCACGACAAGCACGTGCACCGCTGGTTCGCTACGGGCATCGCTGGCCTTTCCGTCGTGGCTGACTCCCTGTCCGCCATCAAGTACGCCAAGGTTCACCCCGTCCGTGACGAGAACGGCATCATCGTCGACTTCGAGACCGAGGGCGAGTTCCCCAAGTACGGTAACGACGACGACCGCGTCGACCAGATCGCTCACGACGTTGTGCACCAGTTCATGGAGTACATCCGCATGAACGACACCTACCGCAACTCCGTGCCCACGACCTCGGTTCTGACCATTACCTCCAACGTCGTGTACGGTAAGAAGACCGGCTCCACGCCCGACGGCCGCAAGGCTGGCCAGCCGTTCGCCCCGGGTGCTAACCCCATGCACAAGCGCGATAGCCAGGGCGCCATCGCTTCGCTGTCTTCGGTTTCCAAGCTCCCGTTCCGCGATGCCCAGGACGGCATCTCCAACACCTTCTCCATCATCCCGGGCGCGCTCGGCAAGGAGGACCAGGTGTTCTTTGGTGATATCGACCTTGATCAGCTGGGCGAGTAACTATTGTTAGTGCTATACTAACAATAACGATTACTGATTAGTGCGCCGGTTTCGGCCGGCGCCTATCGATTGAAGGAGACACATTATGAAGGTTTCTGAAGTTTCCGAGACTCAGGCCGACAACCTGGTCCACATGCTCGACGCTTACGCCGAGAAGGGTGGCCACCACCTGAACATCAACGTCTTCAACCGTGAGACGCTGCTCGACGCTCAGGCTCACCCCGAGAAGTACCCGCAGCTGACCATCCGCGTTTCCGGCTATGCCGTGAACTTCCACACGCTCACCAAGGAGCAGCAGGACGAGGTCATTTCGCGTACCTTCCACAACAAGTTCTAAAGGGACTCAACTCCCACCGGAGACCCGGTAAGGCCTACGCACTTTGCCTCTCAAACGTCCTCGCCGCTTCGCGGCTGCGGAATGTTTGCGAGGCAAAGTGCTCCCGGCCTTGCCGGGTCTCCTGCGTTATCGCACTTTAGGGAACCACGCTAAATTAAATTGGTGTCCTCGGACATGCAAGAAGCCCTCGCTGCGCACTTCGTGCGGCGAGGGCTTCTTGCGTCCTGCGGAATGTTTTGGGAGGTAGCCCAAACAGCCCCGGCGGGGGTCCTGTGTAGTCACCCTTTAGGCGGAACTCTCCTAATGGGTTGAGCGTTCTGGATACTTACTTGCTACCGTTTATCGCGTATAGCTACCGTTTGCGGAGTAAGTAACACTTAGTAATAAACCGTGTAAAATCTCAGTTAAGAACGGAGTTTTCCAGGGAGACGCTGTCCTTTGTTTTATGCAAGGGACGGCGTCTCTTTGGCGCTTGGAGACCGTTCTGTAGCAGGACGGCGGACGTGCGTCACATATTAAAAAGTCAACGTCGAGATGGGTCGTGATAAGAATGGGCAAGTACGTAATCGTGGTTGAATCTGGTTCGGATGTGACGCCAGAGCTCTGCGAACGCTACGGCATCGTGCGTGTGCCCATGCATGTCACGATTGGTGACGAGACCGTCGAGGACGGCTCGATCGATCCGCTCGAGATCTATTCGCGCTGCAACGAGTTTGGCGTGATGCCCAAGACCAGCGGCTGCGCGCCGGCAGATTTCTCTCGCGTGTACGACCGCATTCACGCCGAGCAGCCCGACGCGACCATTTTGCATCTTGCGTATTCCGAGGCCACGACCTGTTCGCATCAGTCCTCGAAGATCGCGGCAGAGGGGCGCGACTACGTGTTCTCCATGGACACGCGTTTTGTCTCGGTGGGCCAGTCGCTTGTTGTCGTCGAGACCGCCAAATACATCGAGGCTCATCCCGATGCCACCGTCGACGAGATCTTTGCTTTTACGAACTCCGTTATGGACCGCGTGTTGCTGGGCTTTGTTCCTACCGACCTTGCCTTCCTTAAGGCGGGCGGTCGCTTGTCCAACGTGGCGTTCCTAGGTGCCCATCTGCTCAAGATTAAGCCCTGCATTGAGGTAACGGGCGGCAAGTTCGTGGCGACCAAGAAGTTCCGCGGCTCTATGCTCAAGTGCGCCCGCGCCTTTATTGACCACATGGTTGCGAAGGGCGAAATTGACTACTCGCACATTGGCCTGGCGTATTCGGTAGGCCTTTCCGAGGAGCTGCGCGACGACATGGAAGTCTATGCACACGACCTGGGCTTTAAGGACGTTACCTGGACTCAGGTCGGCGGCGTCATCTCGAGCCATTGCGGCCCGACCGCCTTCGGCGCGGTGCTCACGCTCAAGGCGTAACGCCTGGCGTCTATCGATTTCTATTGCCTCGGCGGCGGGCGGGTTGCGACAACCTTCCCGCCGCTTTTGCATGGGGCCAAATAGGACAATCCAATTGACCGCTAAACCGTTTCGCCATCAAGCATATAGGCTAGAATGACTCTGGCATTTATGTAGCTAAAACCAATGAGAGGCAAGGTAGCGGGAATGGCTGAGATGAAGCTCGAGGGTATGGACGCTCGTCCTGAGGACTCCGCGTTTGCCCTGGGCCGCGTGCATTCGATCGAGACGATGGGAACGGTCGATGGACCCGGCATCCGCTTTGTGGTGTTTGTTCAGGGCTGCCCCATGCGCTGTGCGTATTGCCACAACCCCGATACCTGGTCGGTTAACGGCGGCACCATGGTGACCGTCGAGCACCTGATAGACGAGTTCCAGAGCAACCATGAGTTTTACCGCAGCGGTGGTATTACGGTATCCGGCGGCGAGCCGCTCCTGCAGCCTGAGTTCTTGGCCGACCTGTTCCGCGCAATGCACAACAACCCCGATGGTCGCGTACATACCTGCTTGGATAGTTGCGGCTATGCGTTCGACCCCGCGCATCCCGAGAAGTTCGATGCCGTACTCAACGAGACCGATATGGTGCTGCTCGACATTAAACACGCCGATCCCGTCGAGCATAAAAAGCTGACCGGTTGCGATCCTGCGCGCATCCTGGCGTTTGGCGATGAGCTGGCGCGTCGCAGGATCAAGGTCGTTATCCGTCACGTGGTAGTACCGGGCATTACCGACACGGCAGAGGAGTGCGAGGCACTCGGTCGTCTGATTGCCCCGTGGCATAACGTGGTGGGCCTGGAAATGCTGCCGTATCACACGATGGGCGTCGTCAAGTATGAGCAGCTGGGGATTCCCTATAAGCTCGAGGGCGTTCCGCAGATGGATACCGCGCGCATGCCCGAGCTGCGCAACGCCGTCATGACGGGCATGAAAAAACGCCGCGCGGAACTCAAAAACGCCATCGGCTAGGGGTAGCTCATTTGGGGCCGGTAGGGTGGAGAAGTAGCTAAAAGAGCCCCGTCCTAAAAAGACTGCTCTCTGGGTTGCGGTGAGATGCGCAACAGAATCGTGCCATTTGGATAAAAACGCTTGTGGTTTCTTTAAAGACACCTTAAACGCTTCTGAATATCTTTGGAAAGAAATGCCTGCTCGGTATTATGCTGCTCGTATATGAACGGGAGCAGCCAGGAGACCACGTGCGAAACGACGCATCGCGGGACGAGCATGTGCCGCAGCATAGCAGCAGATATGAGACGAAGGGCACGTCTTCGCGTGGCCTTGCCGACGCTCGCATCCGCGTGACGAAGATTGCCGCCATGGGGATGCTAACGTTGGCGGTTATTATCCTCGGAATTACCGCTAAAACCTACGCGTCGGAGCGAACGGCACACTCAGATGCGTCAACGGTACAGACGCAAAACAAAAAGGTCTCTAAATCTAAAGCCGCCGCAAGTCAAACCCTGTCGACAGCGAGCCTCAAGACGAGGCTTTCGAAGGCGGACTTTAACGATATTCCCTCAGGCGATACCGTGCAGACCTTCTCACTGGTTGATGACCAGATCCCCGCCCTGGAGGATGAGAGCCTCGCCGCGCTCCAAGACACCCTTGATCAGGCCCAGGAATTGGGCGACGTGGGCGTGGTGTTTTACGATCTGTCGAGCGGCAAGGGCGTGACGTATAACGCGGACGCCGAGGTGTACGGTGCGAGTAGCTACAAGGCGCTCTATGTACTCTACGTCTGCGAGTTACTGGTCGAGACAGGGCAAGTATCGCTCGATGATACTCTGGGCACCTATGGCGGCTACAGTATGGGTTGGCTGACGGTTCGCGACTTGATCGAGACCTCGGTCGTCAACTCGGATAACGACTCGTTTATCGCGTTACGTGCAACGTTTGATCAAGATGGCTACGAGGATTGGATTGCCGCACTCGGCGTCGAAGACGAGGTCGCGCTCGATCCAATGAGCGATTTCCCCACCTATTGCCCGCGCACCTCGGTCAAGTTGTGGCGCGAGATGAGCGAGTATTTGAGCCGCGAGAGAGAGACGTCGCAATGGCTGTCGGGCCTTCTGGCCTCTACGACCCGGTCCTTTATCCGTGACGGCATTGCGGACGACCGTGCCATGGTGCGTAACAAAGCCGGCTGGATCAGCGAGGCAGGTTGCAATTCGACGTGCGATGCTGGCCTCATCGATGTCGATGGCAACACCTACATTATGAGCATCATGACGTCGATGCCGTGGAGTGACCGTTCGAGTGAGGCCGTGGCCGCCATCGCCAAGGCGCTCTACGATACTCGCGCTGCGCTGGCCTAACGGCTTCGTATTGCGCGGTTGAGTCAAAATGCTGGTACCATACCGTGGATAAACAGTTTTCACAGGTTTGGGGGATGGTATGCCTACCATCGCAATCATCGGTGCACTCGAAAAAGAGGTTGCGCAGATTAAAGAAGAACTGAACGGCGCCCATGTGTCGCAAGAGGCAGGCTTGAGCGTTGTAAGCGGCGAGCTCAACGGTCTGTCAGTGGTCGCCACGACCGCTGGCATGGGAACCGTAAACGCCGCTGGTGCAACACAGCATCTCATCAGCAAATATGCTCCGCAGGCCGTTGTGTTTTCGGGCATTGCGGGTGGCTTAAACTCCAAACTCCATATCAATGACGTGGTTATTGGCAAGTGCCTGCGCTATCTGGATACCGACACGGCGCTCATCGCCGAGTCGGCGCCGGAGCTTGAGGAGTTTGCCTCGACACCGGCTCTGGTTGACATCGCCACCACCGTGCTTGCCGAACATGGGTTTATCGATGCTTACGCTTCTGATTCCGCTGCGGAGAAGGATCCTAAACAGTTCCTGGTTGGCACTATCGCTACAGGCGACCGCTTTGTAACGGGCGACGCCATGCGCACCGCCGCCATCGAGGCGACGCATGCCGATTGCGTTGAGATGGAAGGTGCTGCGATTGCCCATATTGCAGCCAAGAACGGTGTCGATTGTCTGGTGTTGCGTGCTATCAGCGATAATTGTGACGAGGCATATGACGCGTTTTGCGAGCGAGAGTTCGATTTGGACGAGTACGCCCGCACCGCGAGCGGCATTACACTCGATATCGTCCGCTGCATCGCCGCTGCGTAATCGTGCATCCCTATTGTAAGAACCTACGACCAAGGAGTATCCATGGCCGATTCCATTAACTACCAGCTTGCCAAGTTCGTCGCCAGCTACGGCAAGGTTTCGCAGATCCCCGAGTCCACCTGTCCCGAGGTGAGCTTTGTGGGCCGCTCCAATGTGGGCAAGTCGTCCATCATGAACAAGCTCTTTGGCCGCAAGAACCTGGTCAAGGTTTCGAGCACGCCGGGCAAGACGAGCAATATCAATTTCTTCGAGGCCGACGACGTGCACTTTGTGGACCTGCCGGGCTACGGTTTCGCCCGTCGTTCCAAGGCCGAGCGCGACCGCTGGGCCGAGCTCATCGGCGACTTCTTCGACTCCGAGCGCAGCTTTAACCTGGTTGTGTCGCTGGTGGACATTCGCCATGACCCCAGCAAGCTCGACCATGACATGATCGACTACCTGCAGGGCAACGAGTTCAACTTTATCGTCTGCCTCACCAAGGCCGACAAACTCAGCCGCACCCAGCAGGCCCGCCAAGCGGCAGCCATCAAAAAGCAACTCAACGTCCCGGCCGAAAACGTAATCATCACAAGCTCCCAGACCGGCACCGGCATCGACGAGCTCAAGCGCCGCATTGCCGAGGCCTGCCTCTAGTAGGGGCTCTTGGCAGACAATAGTATTCATCCATCTATATCACCCCAGTGATAGTTGTTGGTACACTATCACTGGGGTGATATTTTTATTTGGAGGTCGATATGGAGCTTTGGCACGGGTCGGAGGTTGTTGTCGAATGTCCGTCGTTGGATAAATGCAGACAATTCAATGACTATGGTCGCGGGTTTTATTGCACGCCACATGAGGAAATGGCGATGGAATGGGCATGCCGGACCGAGTCTGATGGCGTTGCCAATCGATATGAGCTTGATTTAGATGGCCTTTCGGTCTTGGATTTGGAGTCTGGGGAGTTTTCAATCCTCAATTGGCTTGCAATTCTGGCGAATAACAGAGAGTTCAATGTTTCGACGCCATTGGCGCGTGAAGGGCTTCGCTATCTACTTGATAACTGCTTAATTGATACATCTCCTTATGACGTTATTCGAGGCTATCGTGCTGACGACTCCTATTTTTCGTTTGCAAGACAGTTTGTCAGCGGCATGATATCGCTCAGACAGCTGCAACGTATCATGTGCTTGGGTGATTTGGGTATCCAATATGCCCTTATGAGCGAGCGCGCATTTTCGATGATTAGATTCTGCGATTGGAAGCGGGCTTCGGGGTCTGAGTTTTATCCCAAGCGTTTTGAGCGAGAGCAGAATGCTCGACGCAAATACTTGGATACGGTCAATGGGTTCGATTCCGAAGGTATCGACATTAGGGATTTAATGGCAGGGAGGGTTGATTTAAATGATCCAAGAGTTGACAGATCGTGGACCGAGTAGGACATATCCCGTCTACTACCTCGAGGACGCAATGAACAACCTCGGCGACTGCTTCGACTATGCCGTCAATGACTATGGAGCAGAAGGATCTGAAGTTGCTGAACTCTTTTGCCTGAGCGGGGTTGCTCGCGAGTTTGAACGCGGCAACGCATGGGTAGTGTCGGGGAAATCGGGTGTTGAGCTGTTCGCGCTTATCGCTGAAAGGTCGGGCTATCAAAACAGGCCTATACCGGACTGCACCTATCGATTTGAGAAGACGCCGGAATATTGGGCGGGCTGGATGCTGGCATACCTGCAGTGGCGCCTAGGAGAGTCTTTCGAAGATTTGCTGCATGTCGTTCCATTTGATGTGCTGCGCAGTCTGTATTACCCCTGGCACGAAGCCTCGGAGGAACGAGTGGTTCGCCTCGTCTGCGATATGGCGAAAAAAGCGTCCAGGCAAACCAAACTTGCGTTAGCAAGAAAGAAGCTTAAGAAAACCCAACAAGACCTAGCATACGAATCGGGTGTGTCACTCCGCTCAATCCAAATGTACGAGCAGCGCCAGAGAAACATCAATGAGGCTTCGGTAACAAGCGCGAGAGCCATAGCAAAAGCCCTCCACTGCAACATCGAAGACCTCCTAGAACCAGTCTTCGAATACAAGGAACCCAGTGCGGCGTAAACCAAGCACATAGTCGAAGTCTGTTGCTGGTAAGTGCTACAGCCTAGCAAGAGCCCCTATCAATAAAGGGCCATAATTTCAGCCCGGCGCCCTTTCAAAGCGTGGGTCCCTATAGACATCGCTAGCCACGTTGCCATAGGGCCACCCGGGGGCATCCCCTTAAAAACATTCCGCAGCACGAGGCCCGCTTATCCGCAGCTCCGAAGGAGCGCAATATTAAATCAGCGAATGCGATTATCCTGTCGAGGTCGCGTAGGTCTCCTTGGGGCTTCCCCTGAAAACAATCCGCAGATCGAATTGCCCCCTCGCGCGCAGCGCACGACGGGGGAATTAATGATCGAGGACGTTTTCAGGGGAAGCCCCAAGGAGACCGGTGAGAGCAATGAGACAGGGCGCTACAGGTACTCGATTTGAGCGCCCTCGGTGTCGCACGTCAGAATGTGCGTCTCACACTTGGGGAACTGCTCACGCAGCTTGACCTGCAGGAATTTTGCCACGATGGTGTCGTCGGTCACAGCCATAAGGGTAGAGCCCGAACCGCTGATCCAGATGGTCTTGGCGCCGCCGTTAAGGCAGGTGTCGCGCACAGCGTTGTAGTCGGGAATCAGGCGACGACGATAGGGCTCCTGGATGCGGTCGTCATTGGCGGCGGCAATCAGGTCGAGGTCGCCAGCCTCCAGGCCTCGCGTCATGCCGGCGATACGGCCCATTTGCCATACGGCGGTGGAGAGCGGAATCTCCTGCGGCACGACCTTGCGCGCCTCGCTCGTGTGAACCTCGTAGGGCGGAATCACGGTAATAAAACGCAAGCGATCGCTCACCTCGTAGCGCAGGCACTGGGGGAGCGAATCGGTCGGCGTAAAGGAGCAGACGGCGCCGCCCAGGATGGCGGGAGCGACGTTATCGGGATGGCCCTCGACCTCGGTGGCAATGCGGACGAGCTCAGCGCGGTCGACGGTGTGGCCTGTCAGTGCGGCGGCGGCCATAATGCCAGCGACGACGCAAGTGGAGCTGGAACCCAGGCCGCGAGCGACGGGTACATCGGTTTGAATGTCGATGGCAACGGGAAAAGCCGGCTCGCCCCATGCGGCCAGCGCATCGACAAAGCTGACGTAGACCAGGTTGTTCTCGTTTTGGAACTCCTCGGGGCAGCCCGTGATGGTGAGCTTGTCAGCGCGCTCGAAGGTGAAGTGCGAGTAGAGGCTGACGGCCATGCCGAGGGTGTCGTAGCCGATGCCCAAGTTGGCGCTGGTTGCTGGGACGGTGATTTTGATCATGTGGGTCCTCCTGGCGTGCCTGGCTGTTTAGTTCGCTGCTCGGGCAGTCCTGCGCAAGACGGAAAGCACATTAAGTGCTTTCCTTTGCGTGCGGAACTCGCGACGAACTAAACAGCCAGGCACGCTGTGCGCGTTCGTCATCATCCCGGGGGTTATCTGATAAAAGAAGGTGCGCCGGCTTTCGCCGGCGCCTAATGAGGGTTTTAGTTGGTAGCCATCTTTTTTGCTGCAGACTCGACGTAGCTTGCCATCTCATCGACGTCACAGACGTCTTCGAAGCGGACGGGTTTGGACTCGAGCTCGGCGAGCTGTGCCGGTGCGGCCGTATTGGTGGCCTGCTCGAGCACGCGCATGGCCTCAAAGTCGTCCTCGGGAACGTTGAGACCCAGAGCATCGCAGCAGGCACGCGGGAACTTGTAGGGGCTGGCGGTCGAAAGCAGCACACGGGCCTTGGCCCCCTCGGCGGGAGCGACCTTTTCAAAGACGTGATAGCCGCAAGCGGTGTGCGGGTCGATCACGTAGCCGTTCGCATCCCAGCAGCTCTTGATGGCAGCGCGCACCTCGTCCTCGCTGGCCCAGCCGCAGCCAAAGACGCTCTGAATCTTTGCCAGCAGGTCGGCGGGAACCTCATAGTGACCAGTCTTTGCCAGCTGCTCCATAAGGCCGGCAACAAGCTCGCAGTCGCCATCGGACAGGAAGTAGAGCATGCGTTCCAGGTTGGAGCTGATGAGGATGTCCATCGACGGCGAGATGGTCGTGAAGAACGGACGGTTGCGGTCGTAGACGCCGGTGGTCAGGAAGTCAGCCAGCACGTTGTTCTTGTCGCTCGCGACAATGAGCTTGGCGACGGGCAAACCCATGCGCTTGGCATAGTAGCCGGCCAGGATATCGCCAAAGTTGCCGGTCGGTACGCAGAACTCCACAGCGTCGCCGGCCTCGATGGCGCCGGCGCGCAACAGCTGCGCATAGGCGGCAAAGTAGTAGACGACCTGCGGCACCAGACGGCCGACGTTGATGGAGTTGGCACTCGAAAGCACCGTTCTGGCGGCCTCCAAGCGCTCGGCAAGCTCCTTATCGGCAAAGATGCGCTTGACGGCACTCTGGGCATCGTCGAAGTTGCCGCGAATGCCGCAGACGGCGACGTTATCGCCTTCCTGTGTGGACATCTGCAGATTCTGCACGCGGCTGACTTTGCCTTCGGGATAAAAGACGGTGATGCCCGTGCCCGGAGCGTCGGCAAAACCGGCGAGTGCGGCCTTGCCGGTGTCGCCCGACGTGGCGGTGACGATCATGATGCGCTCGGCGCCGCCGTCCTTGGCGGAAGTGCGGGCCATGAGGCGGGGGAGCATCTGCAGGGCGACGTCCTTAAAGGCACTCGTGGGGCCGCCAAAGAGCTCCATCACATAGGTCTGAGGGGCGTCAGCGCCCGGCGCAGCGTCGAGTTTGACGAGCGGCGTAACCTCTTCACTCGCGAACGTGCCGCGATATGCCTCATTCACACAGGCCGAAATTTCTTCGCCCGTGTAATCATTCAGTAACATTCCCAACACATCTTGAGCGATTTCAAAGTACGATTTATCTGCAAGCGAGCTGATATCGACCTGCTGGGTGCCGAGCTCGTCCGAGACAAACAAACCCCCGTCGGGAGCGATGCCGGTGCGGATTGCCACCTTACTTGAGCACGATAAAGTGCGTCCTCGTGTACTATGATAAGTTCCCATATAACACTGCTCCTCGGATGCCTTGGTCCCAATCGGTGAAACCATGGTATCAGAGCGCGCAAAACAGGTTCGCAGAGGCTTTTAGAAAGGTAACCTCCAGCCCATGATTAAGATTGCCAAATTTGGCGGCTCGTCGGTCGCCGACGCCGAACACTTTAAGAAGATCAAGGCCATCGTCGATGCCGACCCGGCCCGCCGTTTTGTGGTGGTTTCCGCCTGCGGTCGCCGCTTTAAGGGCGACACCAAGGTGACCGACCTGCTCTACCTGGTTAACGCGCACGTTAAGTATCACGTGTCGTGTGAGGAGCTGCTCGAGGACATTGGCCAGCGCTATTTTGATATCGCTGACGAGCTGGAGCTCACCTATCCCATCCGTGAGGAGTTCGCGGCCTTTGCCGAGCGCGCCCGCTCGGGCGGCTACTCCACCGAGGAGCTTGTGAGCCGCGGCGAGTACTTCACCGCTCGCCTGATGGCCGAGTACCTGGGCCTGCCGTTCCTGGACGCCGCGACGGTTGTGGCGTTCCATCACGACGGTACGCTCAGCATGAACCGCACCTCCGAGCTGGTGCAGGAGTACGGTCAGCAGGGCGGCTTTGTTATGCCCGGTTTCTACGGCGCGACGCGTGAGGGCCAGATTAAGCTGCTCGATCGTGGCGGCGGCGATATCTCGGGCTCGATCCTGGCCAAGTGTCTGGACGCCGACCTTTACGAGAACTGGACCGACGTTTCGGGCTTCTACTCTGCCGATCCGCGTATTGTTCCCGAGGCTCAGCCCATTGCGCGCGTTACCTACGAGGAGCTGCGCGAGCTTTCGTACATGGGCGCAAGCGTCCTGCACGAGGAGGCCGTGTTCCCCGTGCGCGAGGCGGGTATTCCGCTGGTCATCAAGAACACCAATGCGCCGCAGGACCCCGGCACCATCATTAGCGAGACGGCTGATGAGGGCGAGGCGGAGCCCATCATTACCGGCGTGACCGGCAAGCGCGGTTTTGTCGCCATCAACGTAGCCCGCGATCGCACCAAGCCCCGCGTCGGCTTTATGCGCCGTGCACTTTCGGTCTTCGAGCGCTATGACGTTTCCGTCGAGCACATGCCCACCGGCGTCGACCGCTTTGGCGCCGTGGTGCAGGAGCAGGATGTGCACGATTCGCTGTACTCGCTCGTGGGCGACATCCAGCAGGAGGTTGAGCCGCTCGAGATTGAGGTTGTCGAGGGCCTGGCGCTCATCGCGACCGTCGGCCGTAACCTGCGCGGCCGCGCAGGTATTTCTGGCCACCTGTTTGGCATGCTCGGCCAGGCTGGCGTGAGCGTGCGCATGATTTCGCAGAGCTGCGACGAGATCAACATCATTATCGGTGTCGAGGATAAGGACTTCGACCTGGCGATTCAGACCATTTACCGTGCCTTCTCCGACGAGAACGGCATTGTGAAGGTCTCCGATCTGGAGGCTCCTGCACCGATTGAACCCGCCCTGGCTGCCCTCCACAAATAGCGACCATCCCGGTAGATTTTTGGGATATGTCTAGAAATCTACCTTTTGGCGCATGAGTGGGTTTTTGAGGCATGTTCCAAAAAATCTAGCGCGGGGCGTTTCGTTTCGGTTTCGTTTCGACGGGGTGGGTTTCGTGTCCGCCCCGTTCTTGTATACACTGGGCAAGAATATCCTGCCTGCTCGGCGTGCGGGCAAAAGCCACAACCTTTAAAGGGGGAAGCATGAAACAGTACACGGTTGCTATTTTGGGCGCGACGGGGGCCGTGGGCACCCAGATGCTCGAGTGCCTCAACGAGCAGGAGTTTCCGGTTGGCAAGCTCAAGCTGCTGGCGAGCGCGCGCTCTGCGGGCAAGACCGTTGAGTTCCGCGGCGAGCAGGTTGTTATTGAGGAGGCTTGCCCCGAGGCCTTTGAGGGCTGCGACATCGTACTCGGCGCTGCCGGCGACGATATCGCCAAGGAGCTGCTGCCCGAGGCCGTCAAGCGTGGCGCCGTCGTGGTCGACAACAGCCACGCCTTCCGTATGGATCCCGAGGTGCCGCTCGTCGTGCCCGAGATCAATGCCGACGACATCAAGTGGCATCACGGCCTTATCGCTAACCCTAACTGTGCAACTATCATCGGCCTGGTTCCCACCTGGCCGCTGCACAAGCTCGCCGGCGTGAAGCGCATGATCGTCTCGACGTACCAGGCGGCTTCGGGCGCTGGTGCTCCCGGTATGGCCGAGCTCGAGGCCCAGCTGGCCGCCCTGGGTCGTGGCGAGGAGATTCCCGAGCCGCGCGCATTTGCCGCCCAGTTGGCGAGCAACCTGATTCCGCAGATTGGCGGCGTCAAGGAGGAGGGCTTTACCTCCGAGGAGATGAAGTTGCAAAACGAGGGTCGCAAGATTATGCACCTGCCCGAGCTGCGCGTGAACTGCACTTGTGTGCGCGTGCCTGTGCTGCGCTCGCACTCCGAGAGCATTACGCTCGAGTTTGAGCGCGACATTACGGTCGAGGAAGCCCGTGCTGCGCTGGCTTCTGCCCCGGGTGTCAAGCTGGTCGACGACCTGGGTGCCGAGGATGCGCACGACCGATTCCCCATGCCGATGGACACCTCCGACCAGGACCTGATTTGGGTCGGTCGCGTGCGCCGCGACATCTCGAACCCCGAGGCCGCGCGTGGCATCACCTTCTGGTGCTGTGGCGACCAAATCCGTAAGGGCGCGGCAACCAACGCCGTCCAGATCGCCAAGCTGCTCTGCGAGTAGCGGTGGAACTGTCCGGCGGGGGCCGGGCTCAGCTTTCAGAACGTCCTCGATCATGTGCGGCGCCTTGTCCTGCTCCTTCGGAGCCGCGGACAAGGCGCCGCACTGGTCTGCGGAGTGTTCTGAAAGCTGAGCCCGGCCCCGCCTGCGGTGACTCGGCTGCGAGCGGCCTGCGATGGGGCCGTTGTTGGTTGGGGCCGCTGGGCTGATGTGAGGGCGCGTGGCCGTTGCGGGCCCTGGTCCCGGCGGCGGTCTCGGCGCTTTGCGCCTGCCTCCTTTGGGGACTGCGGGTCCGTGACGGCAGCTGCGGCGCTTCGCGCCTGCTGCCTGAGGCGACTTTGGGGTTGGGGTGAATTGAAGTTGAATACTTTTCCCGAGAAGTGAACGACCTATTTTGGACCCCCGAAGCATTGGCATATTTTGACCGCTATTTCCTGCGGCTTTGCTGCGCGAATCCTGCGGTTTTGTAATCAAAAAGTGTGGATGCTCCGGGGCCTCGTTTTTACTCGTTCACTTCTCGGGAAAAGTATTAGAGCTCAGCTGGTAGGGGTACCGCTTTGGCGTCGAAGCCCCGCGTCTTCTCCGCTTGATTGGGGAAAGTGTCCTCGCTTAAGCAATTGCGTTCCTGCCCAGACGTATCTGCGGAGTCGTCTGCACAATTCGCGGTATTATGGTGCGGAGTTTTGAAAGGAGCCGCTGGTGGTCACGACGACGTTTGCTTCGCCTTTGGGCGAAATCCTGCTTGCCGCTGATGGCCGCGGTCTGACGGGGCTTTGGTTTGAGGGGCAGGAGCACTTTGGCTCCACGCTTCTCCGGGAAGACTCCGAACATGTTGAAGGGGCCGATGCGGTTTCCGGTGCTGGTGGCATGTCGTCGGCGAGTCCGGCTCATGGTGCGGCTTCTTCGGTGCTTGAGCGTTCGTGGGCTTGGCTGAATGCTTATTTTGCAGGGCAGGAGCCTCTGTATACGCCGCCGTTGCATATGATCGGTACGGCGTTTCAGCGTGAAGTCTGGTTTGAGCTGCTTTCTATTCCGCGTGGCGAGGTCGCCACGTATGGCGAGATTGCGGCTCGTGTCGCCGCCCGCCATCGGGTGCCGGGGAACGAGGACCCCGTTGTGTCTCCTCGTGCGGTGGGGGCTGCGGTCGCTCGCAACCCTATTTCGATTATCGTGCCGTGCCATCGCGTGGTTGCCGCCGACGGCTCGCTTAACGGATATGCCGGCGGGCTCGATCGCAAGGAGTGGCTGCTTCGGCTTGAGGGCGCGTACGAGGAATAACGTTCGAGCGCTTTGCATAGCCAAGATGCCGTGAAAGAACGGGACACGCTTTCCGAATGGAGACTCAGACGGAAACCACGTCCCGGAATTCCGTTTTAAAGCGGGATGCGCTTTCCGAATGGCGTCCCAAGCGGAAACCGTGTCCCGGAATACAGCCTCAGAGTGGGACGTCGTTTCCGGTTGAGACCACCTGCTTGGACATCTTTCTACGCTCGCTCTTGCAGGGCGTAGATCGACTTATCCATGTTGAACAGGTAAGCCACGACGCAGACAATAAAGAACATCGGCAGATTACCAAAGCCGAAGACTTCGCAGCCAATAAGGATGGGTGCGAGCAGCGTATTGGTGGCGCTGCCAAAGACGGCTGCGTAGCCCAGCGCGGCGCAGAACTCGGCGGGCATGCCGAGAATCCCGGCGAGTACGACACCCAGGCTGGCTCCGATGGAAAACAGCGGCGTCACCTCACCACCCTGATATCCTGCGGCAAGTGTGGCGATGGTGAGTACGAATTTGAGCGCCCAGTCCCAAGGCATGATGGTGACCTTACCGTTACCGTTGAGCGCCGCCGATATCAGGTTGGTGCCAAGGCCGCAGTATCGACCCTGCCACAGTGCGAACAGAATCGCCGATAGCGCGATGCCGATAGCGGCGATGCGCGCATAGGGGTTGGGGAGCAGCCGCGCCGCAAGGGTCTTGGTATGGGCAAGGCACCAGGCAAAAGCTCCACCTACCATACCAAACGCGATGCCTAGTACCGCAAGCCGTCCAAGACCGGGGAGGTCAAGCGCGCATGAGGCGACAACGGCGACCTCGAACTTCTCGAGTCCCAGGACACCGGAGGCCATACTTGCGGCGAGCGAGGCTGTAAGCGCGGGAAACAGCGCGCGGTATTCCATGCGTCCTGCGACCAGTACTTCGATAGCAAAGACCGTGGCAGCAAGGGGCGTTCGAAAGAGCCCGGCAAAGCCGGCGGCCATGCCGATAAGCAAAAACGTGTTGCCGGGGTCTCGGAAAGGTAGACGTCGGCCGATCCAATGTGAGACGGTTGCACCGATCTGCACGGCCACACCCTCGCGTCCCGCACTGCCGCCAAAGAGGTGCGTCCCCCACGTGCTCAGCATAATGAGCGGCACCAAGCGCGGCGAGATGGCGTCCTCACGCCCGTGGCCTACGTCGAATACCAGGCTCATGCCGCGGTCGGTGCCCTTGCCCCAAGCGCGGTAGGCAAACACGATGGCAAGGCCCATAAGGGCGAGGAAGGGGAGGAGCAGGGTGATGTGCTCGTCGCGGAAGGCGCCGATCGCCAAAAGCACGCGTCCAAAGAGCGCGCAGATGGCGCCAACGATGATACCGACGGGGATTCCGACGGCACCCATAAGCACAAGACCGCTATAGGTGTTGAGCAGACGTTTGATTCTGCTCGATGCGCTGCTTTCCGACACTTCTCCTCCAAAACAAAAAAGACTCCTGCCGCAGCGTGATGCCTAGGGGCATCACGTAACAGCAGAAGTCATCAGCAACAAGGCGGTTTAGGGTAACGCGGCAGCTTGGCTGGCGCACCCAACGGAGACATTCATTCCGCAGTGGCATCATAGCGGTGGATACGGTTTGGGTCAAATGGTTGCCGTGGACAGTCCTGGTGCCTGCCCGCACCCTCGTTTCCCCATATAAAACCTGCCAAAATAAACCTGTCCCTTTTTGGTCGGTGCGAAATGGGTAATACTAAAGAGTTATCCGACCAGATGGGAATTAATCGATGGCTTATATCGAATTCAAAGACGTCGTCAAAGCATACGGCGAGGGTGATGCCCGCATTCACGCGCTGGACGGCGCGAGCTTTACGGTCGAGCGTGGCGAGCTCGCCATCATTTTGGGTGCTTCGGGTGCCGGCAAGACCACGGCGCTCAACATTCTGGGCGGCATGGATACGGCGACTTCCGGCACCGTAACGGTGGATGGGCGCGACGTGAGTTCCGCCAATGAGGCGCAGCTCGTGGAATACCGCCGCGCCGACGTCGGCTTTGTCTTCCAGTTCTATAACCTGGTTCCCAACCTGACGGCGCTCGAAAACGTCGAGCTTGCGGCGCAAATCTGCCCCGATTCGTTCGATGCCGAGCAAACGCTTCGCCAGGTTGGCCTGGGCGAGCGCCTCGCCAACTTCCCCGCGCAGCTTTCGGGCGGCGAGCAGCAGCGCGTGTCCATCGCCCGCGCACTGGCCAAGAACCCCAAGCTGCTCCTGTGCGATGAGCCCACGGGTGCCCTCGACTACAAAACCGGCAAGCAGATTTTGCAGCTGCTGCAGGATACCTGCCGCAAGCAGGGCATTACGGTCATCATCATCACGCACAACTCCGCGCTCGCGCCCATGGCCGATCGCCTGATCTGCTTTAAGAGCGGTCGTGTGGAGAGCGAGACGGTCCAGCAAAATCCCGTGCCTATCGAGACGATCGAGTGGTAGCGCCCATGGACCAAGATCGCCAAAACAGCCAAAACCACGATACGGAGCACGTGGGTCACGATCGGGAGTTCGCGACCTACCGTACCGCTCAAAGCTCAAATGATATGGCGCCGACGGTTTTTCGCCGTGGCATCTCCCGCACAATCCGAGGCAGTCTTAAGCGCTTCCTATCTATCGTGGTCATTACCGCGCTCGGCGTGAGCGTGATGTGCGGTCTTAAGGCGGGCTGCGAGGATCTTCGCGATTCGGTCGACGTCTATTTTGACCAGCAGAATGTCTATGACATTAACGTGCAGTCGACCTATGGCCTTACGCGCGACGATCTTGCGGCCATTCAAGAGGTCGACGGCGTCGAGACGGCCGAGGGCATCTACACCGAGACCGCCTACACCGCCGTGGGTACCACGCGCGAGCGTGTAGTCGTGCAGAGCCTTTCCAGGAAGAATATCGATCAACCGGTGCTGGTGAGCGGCGATTTGCCCGAGAGCGCCGGCGAGGTCGCGGTGACTTCGAAGTTCCTGAAGGCTTCGGGCAAAAAGCTCGGCGACACGGTGAGTTTTGCCGCCAATGACGCGAGCTCGTCGAACCAAAGCGCCAAGGACCAGTTTGCCGCGGGTGATTACACCATTACGGCCGAGGTCCTCGATCCTACTGATGTGAGCTCCGACTCGACAGTCAACGCCTTTCGCGCTGCTTCGGCTGCGGACTATAAGTTCTATGTGAGCGAGGATGCCGCGACATCTTCTTCCTACTCCGCGGTCCACGTGATCGTCGAGGGAGCCAAGAGCCTCAACTCCTATTCAGATGCCTACACGACAAAGATCAACGAGGTCAAGGGTAATATCGAGAAGATTCGCGACGAGCGTGAGAAGGTGCGCGCCCAAGAGCTGACGGTCGACGCGCCGGCAAGCTTGGATGCCTCCGAGCGCCAGGCGAATATGCTCTTTGGGATTGAGCAGGACAACATCAACCGCATGCCCCAGGGCAGTGAGGAGCGCGCTCGGGCTCAGGCCGATTTGGACCAGCGCCGCGCCGCCACCGACCAGCAGTTTGCCGATGCACGCGCCGAGCTTTCCGATCTGGGCGAATGCACTTGGTACATCCAGGATCGCGGTAACATCGCAAGCTACTCAAGCGTCGAGAGCGACAGCTCTTCGATTGAGGCCATCGCCACGGTTTTCCCATTTATTTTCTTTGTCGTAGCCGTACTCATCAGCCTTACCACCGCCACTCGTATGGTCGAGGAGGAGCGCACGCTCATTGGCCTGTACAAGGCGCTCGGCTATTCACGCGGGCGAATCCTGTCCAAATACGTGGACTACTCGCTGTGGGCATGTCTGTTCGGCGGCGTACTCGGCAACATCATCGGATTTGTGGGGTTGCCGCTGTTCCTGTTTACGGTGTTCGACGACATGTACTCACTGCCCCAGATGCTGCTTTCGTACGACATCGTGTCCTCGATCGTCTCGGTGGCGCTGTTTACCGTGGGCGTGGTGGGTGCCACGATTATCGCCTGCCGCCACGAGATGGCCGAGACCCCAGCCTCGCTTATGCGTCCCAAGGCCCCGCGAGCCGGCTCGCGCATCTTGCTTGAGCGCATCGGCTTTATTTGGCGCCGCATGGGCTTTTTGAACAAGGTGGCAGCGCGTAACCTGTTCCGCTACAAAAAACGTGCCTTTATGACCATCTTCGGTATCGCCGGCTGCACGGCGCTCGTGATCTGCGGTATGGGCATCCGCGATACGTCGGTGGCGCTTTCGCCCAAACAGTATGGGCATATCACGCGCTATGACTTGCTGGCGGTCGCCAATCCCGATGACTATGCTCAGACGTGTGCGGCGCTGGAAGAGCGTAGCGCGGCCAGCGACTCCGGCGTACGCGTGACCTCGACCCTGCCGATTATGACCGACAACGTCACCTTTACGTTTGGCGGTAGGAGCGAGACCGTACAGCTCATCGTGGTGCCCGACGACCGCACGGGTGACTTGGGCGATTACGTGCGCCTGGAGGATGAGTCCAAAGAACCGCTCGCCCTGCGTGACGGGGACGTGTATTTAAGCAAGAGTTCACAGCTGGTGCTGGGGATTCAGCCGGGCGATACGGCGCAGGTCCAGGATTCGTCGCTCAATGTTACCAAGGTCAAGGTTAGCGATATCTCGCTTAATTATTTGGGCAACACACTTTATATGACGCAGGGCACCTATGAGCGCGCGTTCGGCCGAAGCGCGCGTCTTAACGGCATCTTTGTGCTGCTTAAGGGCTCGTCGGCCGACCAGATTGCGTTTAGCAAGAAGCTTAAGAGTGACGGTTGGCTTACGATTTCGAGTACGGCCGAGCATTGGGAGAACTATGAGTCGAACTTTACGATTATCAATTCGGTCGTAGTGCTTGTGACCTTTATGGCGGCGTGCCTGTCGTTTGTGGTGGTGTTTACGCTGTCTAATACGAATATTTCGGAGCGCGAACGCGAGCTGGCGACCATCAAGGTGCTGGGCTTCCGCCGTGGCGAGGTGCACCACTACGTCAATAAGGAGACGTTGATCCTTACGGCGATTGGCACCGCACTGGGCGTGCCGCTGGGTGGCCTGCTTGCCGAGAGCTTTACGTACGTTCTTCAGATGCCGTCGCTGTACTTTGATGTTGAGGTCGAGCCGCTGAGTTTCGTGCTCGCTGTGGTGCTTTCGTTTGGCTTTACGATTATCGTCAACCTCGTCACCAACCGAACCCTCAACAAGATTGATATGGTCGGTGCCCTCAAGAGCGCCGAGTAACCTGTTCTTGGATTCAAGTTGTAGCGAGCTGTGACGTGCCGCAGTCGCTTTTTTGTATAAACCGCCCCGCAGAATGCATATTTTGGCGGGGCGGTTGCTTTTTACCCGCAGGTACCCCCAGGGGCGGCGTGCAAATTCCGGAGAATTCAGCATTCCGGAGTCCACGAGTATGGGAGCGGGCGCACAAAACTGCGCTGAAAGCCCTGATTCTGAGCTCCCAACGCCTCAAGAGCCGCTCGTTTTTACAAGATGTGGCCCATGGCGCCTGCCTTTCGCCCAAAATTCAGTATGCAGGCACCCTCGGCTGCTGAAAACTCCCAAAAATGCACGGCGCCTCCTGCCCTAGGCACCCGCAGCAAGAAGACGAATAGCCTCGGCGAGCATGTAAACGCAGGGCCCAGGGCCCCCCCCCCCCCCCCGGGAGTGGGGGGGCGTGGTGGGGGCAGGCGGGGGGGGGGGCGAGGGAAACGGGCGGGGGGGGGGGGGGGGCCGG
>NZ_JBQHWK010000019.1:0-43598 GCF_052064015.1 Collinsella sp. HCP3S3_D1 | reverse complement strand
CGTTTTTAGCCCGCGGGCGAGGACGCCGGCAGGCGGCCGAAGCCGGTGCGGATTTGCGAAGCAAATACGCGGATTCTCCGCGCAAAGCCTCGACCCTATATAGATGCGATGCCGATCGGATGACAGCCGGCAACGCCCTGCACCAGCGTCATCCCCGCACCGCGGAGAATCGAACTCTATGCAGGGCGCGGGCGTAAAGAAAACGCGTAAGCGTTTTTAGCCCGCGGGCGAGGACGCCGGCAGGCGGCCGAAGCCGGTGCGGATTTGCGAAGCAAATACGCGGATTCTCCGCGCAAAGCCTCTACAAGGTGGAGCAGTCAATTTGGGACGGGGCTATTTTAGCTACCCCTATAAGCCAGTCGATATTAGTTCCGGTCCCCAATAATTCGTCGACAGTCAAAGGGCAGCTAAAATAGCCCCGTCCCAAATTGACTGCTCACGTTGACGCCTCAAGCGGAAGTTGCATCCCAGAATCTACGCTCAGAATGGGATGCATTTTCCGGATGGGTTGTTGGCGGAAAGTCCATCCCGGAATCGCCCCCCAGAACGGGACGTGCTTTCCGCCAGCCGCCCCGTCCTACTCAACTCCAAAACCCATGCGCTCGCCATCTCAAAACTGGGTAGAAGAAGGCCAAAACGAAACAGTAGGAGGTCAACATGACGGCAGAAGATAAGGCAAAGAACGCCGGCAAGGTCGCGCTCGTCTTGGAGGGCGGCAGCTTCCGCGGGCAATTTACCGCGGGCGTGCTCGACGTCCTCATGGAAGCCGGCGTCGAGATTCCGGCAGTATATGGCGTATCGGCCGGCGCCCTCAACGGCGTGAACTACAAGTCGCACCAGATCGGCCGTGCCAACCGCATCAACCTGACTTTCTGCAACGACAACCGCTTCATGGGCGCCGCATCGTTTGCGTCCACGGGCTCCATCGTGGGTTACGACTTCATCTTCAACGATGTCCAGGACCGCTTGGATCCCTTTGATAACGAGGCATTCGACGCGAGCCCCATCGAGATGTACGCCGTCGCGACGGACATGCTCTTTGGAACCGCTGCATACCTGCCGGTCAAAAGCGCCGTGCTCGACCTCGATGCCGTGCGCGCCTCGACGTCGCTGCCGCTGGTGACGCCGCCGGTCGAGATCGACGGGCACAAATACGTCGACGGCGGCGTAGCCGATTCGGTCCCCATCGAGCACGTGCTGGAGGAGGCCGGCTTCGATCGCGCGGTTGTCATTGTCACGCAGGACCGCTCGTACGAGAAAAAGCCCTACGAGTTTATGCCTGCCGCACGCGCCCGCTATGCCGACTACCCCTATCTGCTCGAGGCTATCGAGACGCGCCACGACCGCTATAACATCCAGCGCATGCATCTGTGGAAGTATGAGCGCGAGGGCCGCGCGCTGGTCGTTGCCCCGCAAAAGCCTGTCGAGGTCGGTCACGTCGAGCACGATCCGGCAAAGCTTCTCGACCTGTATATTCAGGGTCGTCAGGAGGCAAAGCGTCTGCTGAGTGATATCGAGGCATTTGTCGAGCGCTAGCGTCGCGACATCATTACCGATGGACGACATGTGCAGAAAGTCTGGTCAGAGCCAAAATACCTGTTGACTCGGGCGACGGGCGGGGTAATATGGACGGGTTACTTGCAGAGCCCCGTGAATCTCTGTAACAACACGTACTGTACATGGAGGAGTCTAAGTGATTTCGAAATCGACTCACTACGCCAAGCAGGGCGAGGTCCAGCGCAACTGGGTTCTCGTCGACGCCGATGGTGCTGTCCTGGGCCGTCTTGCCACCCAGATCGCAATGATCCTGCGCGGTAAGAACAAGCCCCAGTTCACGCCCAACAGCGACTGCGGCGACTTCGTTGTCGTCATCAACGCCGATAAGGTCCAGCTTACCGGTAACAAGGCCGACACGAAGACCTATTATCGCCACAGCGGCTACAACGGCGGCCTCAAGGCTGAGAGCTTCCACCAGGCTATGGAGAAGCACCCGGAGAAGGTCATCGAGCGCGCCGTTCGCGGCATGCTGCCCAAGACCACCCTCGGCCGTGCCCAGATGACCAAGCTTAAGGTCTACGCTGGTGCCGAGCATCCGCATGCTGCCCAGAACCCCACGAAGATTGAGCTGGAGGCTTAAAGATGGCTGAGAACACCGTTGTCTACCAGGGTACCGGCCGTCGTAAGAACGCCGTCGCCCGCGTCCGTCTCGTCCCCGGCACCGGCAAGGTGACCATCAACAAGCGTGACGCCGAGCAGTATTTCGGCCGTCATCAGCTCGTTGAGAACGCCCTTGCTCCCTTCAAGGTGACCGATACCGCCGGTCAGTTCGACGTTATCGCTCTGTGCGATGGCGGCGGCATCTCCGGTCAGTCCGGCGCTCTGCGCCTGGGCATCGCTCGCGCTCTTCTGAACGCTGGCGACTACCGTGCTGACCTCAAGAAGGCCGGTTTCCTTACGCGCGATGCTCGCGTGGTCGAGCGCAAGAAGTACGGCCTCAAGAAGGCCCGCCGCGCTCCCCAGTTCTCCAAGCGCTAAGGTTTTATCTCCTTACGAGATACAATGTACAAGCGGGGCCTGCCGATTGCTCGGCGGGTCCCGTTTTTCTTTTTCGACTAGGGTGGGCGAGTGCGTTTTGCCCACTTGGGAAGGAGCGATCCTATGCCCCAGAACATCTTTGGCACCGACGGCGTCCGTGGCGTCGCCAACGCCGACCTCTCGTGCGACCTCGCGTTTCGCCTTGGCCGTGCGGCGACCAAGTTCCTTGGTCCGGACATTTGCGTTGGCCGCGACACGCGTCTTTCGGGCACCATGCTCGAGAGTGCTCTGACCGCTGGCATTATGGCCGAGGGCGGTCGCCCGCACTGCTGCGGCGTTATCCCTACGCCGGCCGTGGCGCTGCTCACCGTCCAAAACGACCTCGACGGCGGCATCGTCATCTCCGCTTCGCACAATCCGCCGGAGTTTAACGGCATCAAGTTCTTTAGCCGCAAGGGCATGAAGCTTCCCGATGCCGTTGAAGAAGAGATCAGCGCCTGGGTCATGTCCGAGGAGGCCATGGCTGCCGACACGCTGCCTACCGGCGCCGGTGTGGGCCACATCATCAAGATGAAGGATGCTCGCAAGGCATACGTCGACCACGCTATCAGCACCCTCGACGGCCTTAGGCTCGACGGCCTGGTCGTTGCCGTTGACTGCGGTCACGGTGCTTCCTGCCAGACCACGCCTGCCGCGCTTCAGCGTCTGGGCGCCACGGTCCACGCCATCAATACCGACTACTGTGGCACCGACATCAATGTCGAGTGCGGCTCCACTCATCTTGAGCCCCTGCGCGAGCTCGTGCTGCGCACCCACGCCGACATCGGCCTGGCCCACGACGGTGACGCCGATCGCGTGCTGTTCGTGGACAGCGAGGGCAACGAGATCGATGGTGATTACATCCTGGCCATCTGCGGCTCTGACCTCGCCGCTCGCGGCAAGCTCGCCAACTCCGAGATCGTCTCGACCGTTATGTGCAACTTGGGCTTTTCCATCGCTATGAAGGAACAGGGCTTTGAGATGGTGCAGACCGCCGTGGGCGACCGCTACGTGCTGGAGCGCATGCTCGCGGACGGCGCCGTTATCGGCGGAGAGCAGTCCGGCCACATCATCTTCCTGGAGCACAACACCACCGGCGATGGCCTGGTGACGGCGCTGCAGCTGCTGGCCGTGCTCAAGCGCACTGGCCGCACCCTCACCGACCTTGCCGGCATCATGAAGAAGTACCCGCAGGTGCTCGTCAACGTGCATTCCGACAACAAGGCCGGTCTGGACGATTGCCAGCCCATTTGGGACGCTGTCGCTGCCGCCGAGAAGGAGCTTAACGGTCGCGGCCGCATTCTGGTGCGCCCGAGCGGTACCGAGCCGCTGGTTCGCGTGATGGCTGAGGCCGAGACGCACGAGCTGACTCAGCGCGTCGTTGACGACATCGTCGAGGTTGTCAAGCGCGAACTTCCCTAATGGTCAAAAACCAATGCCAAGTGGTAAACTAGGAAGCTGGTTTTGATCATTGGTATGTCCAAGGGGGAGCATGTTCACTAAAGTCCTAAGGTCTTTTGGTATGCGTGGTCGAGTCCTTACGCTGGATGCTCCCATCTCGGGCGATGTCATTCCGCTTTCCGAGGTTAACGACCAGACGTTTGCCACGGGCCTTTTGGGCCAAGGCGTTGCCATTCGGCCTACGGGCACGCGCGTGATTGCACCTGCGGATGCCAAGATCGAGGCGATTTTTCCAACGGGACACGCCGTTGCGCTCAACACGGTCGATGGCTTGGATGTTTTAATCCACGTTGGACTCGATACCGTTCAGCTCGAGGGCAAACACTTTACCGTGCATGCACAGGTGGGCGATATCGTCCATAAGGGCGATGTGCTTATCGAGTTTGAACGCGAGGCAATCGAGGCCGAGGGCTACGATGTGACGGTTCCCATTTTGGTGTGCAACTCTGTTGAGTTCTCGAGCATCAAGGGCTCCGTCGGCGAGCATGTCGAGGAGATGGATCAGCTCATCGTCGCTCGCGAGCGCTAACTCGTTCGCTTGCCCTTTGGCCTACAATTCAAACACGTTTACGGAGGGCGCCCTTGAAAGAGGGCGCCCTCCGTGGCAAGATGGAAAATGTCCGAGGCTAAAAGGCTTCGGGTCACCGTGGACGGGCAGGGGCCTCGACGCGGCTAGACACGAGATACATACATTACGCGACCTCGCCCTGGTGGCCGCAAACGTTGGTTGCGGCCGACGCAGGCCGCGGGCAAGTGCTTGTAAGGGGAGCCTTGCCTCTCTTCTACGAGAAAGGATGCGTAATGAAGATCATTAAAGCTAAAGACTACGAGGATATGAGCCGCAAGGCCGCCAATATCATCTCGGCGCAGGTTATCCTTAAGCCCGATTGCGTGCTCGGTCTTGCCACCGGCTCCACTCCGATTGGCGCCTACAAGCAGCTCGCCGATTGGTACAAGAAGGGCGATATTGACTTCTCCGAGGTCAGCACCTATAACCTGGACGAGTATCGCGGCCTTTCGCACGATGATCCCCAGAGCTATCACTACTTCATGCGCGAGAACTTCTTCGATCACATCAACGTCGATTTGAATAACACGCACGTGCCCGATGGCTCCAACCCCGATGCCGCCGCTGCCTGCTCCGAGTACGATAAGATCGTCGCTGCCGCCGGTTACCCGGATCTGCAGCTGCTCGGCATTGGTAATAACGGTCATATTGGCTTCAACGAGCCCGATGACCACTTCTCCAAGGGTACGCACTGCGTCGACCTCACCGAGAGCACCATTCAGGCCAACAGCCGCCTGTTCGATAGCATCGACGACGTTCCCCGCCAGGCTTACACCATGGGTACCCAGACCATCATGTATGCCCGCATGATCCTGGTCGTCGCCAACGGCGAGGCCAAGGCTCAGGCTGTTCACGATATGTGCTATGGCCCGGTTACGCCCGAGTGCCCGGCTTCGATCCTGCAGCTGCACACCAACTGCGTCGTCGTTGCCGACGAGGCTGCCCTTTCGCTCTGCGAGTAGTACAATCCGAGCGATTTGTTATTACTTTGTTACAGGCTCCCGTTCTGCGGGGGCCTTTTTTATTATGCATATGTGGGATGGCGGCTAGCTTATAGACTCATGGGCTCCTATGCTGCGTCCGTCCGCAATATCTGCCAGCGGAATCAGAATGAGCGCGGGCTTTATGGTGTGCATAACATTAGCTTGCCAAAAGCTTGACGGTGGTGCCTCGTATAGTGTGATGCATTCTCTAGCATATTCTATTCAAATATGCTACTAATGAGTCGCAAACGGTAGCAGCGCGTAGGCGAGTTGCGCAACAAAATATTACAAGCCCCATTGCGTTACACTGCCAAATGAGTGGGACATGCTGGCAAGCGCATTGACCTGCGCAAAGACCGGTTGGTTGGGGGAAAAGTTTCAATCGGCGCTCGCTGAACAAAAACTTGCCAAATGCGAACCGAAAGACAACCTAAAACTCTGCGTCGTTCGATTTACGGGATGGCTTGGGCTGTCTTGCGATTACGGTGTCCATGTGGCCGAGGTAAGGAGCGAGCATGATGAACGGGCTGAACGATACGGACGATCTCGAATTGGCGCCATTGGGCACAGGTTATATGGTCCGACGTGATCGCCTGATGAGCGAGTTGATTGTCAAGGGCCGCAAGGCGGGCATTGTGTTGCTCTATGCACCAGATGGGTTTGGGAAAACATCGATATTGCTTCAGTACACTCAGGAAGTCAAAAGCGACCCGACGCGCGGTCTGGTACGAATCATCGAGGCTGACCGCGCGATTGCCCGCGAGGTGTTTATGCAGCTCGAAGTGGTCACAGATGAACTTGAGGACAAACCGCGATCGTTGATTGCGATTGATAACGTCCCCAACCTCGATCAGCAAGATACCGAGGAGCTTATCGATCGAATTCGAGGCCTGCGCACTATGGGGATCGGGGTCTTTGTCACCTGCCGCCCCTCAAATCGCCAGTTGATTCGCGGGCTGGGTGACTCGGTCAAGATCAATGCGCAGATGCTCAAGGTGCATGCCTATGAGTATTCGGCTTGGGCATCGGCGTTCTCGATTAGCACGTCGCTCGATTTTTACCAGCTCACACAGGGTGTTCCCGAGTTGGTTTCGGCTATGCAGACGGGGCTGTACGGAGAGGGCGACGTTGCCAGCTTGCTCGAAAACGAGATTGTCAACGTATACGGTGCGGCACTTGCCGATATGGCATCAATCGATAACGGCGCCCTATTTAACGTGGCGTGCGTGATGGCCCTGATGGGCGAGGGCAAGATTGCGGAACTTGAGGCATGCGGTGTCAGGCTTTCCATGATCGATCAGTCCTATCTTGTTCGTGATTATCCGATTTTTGGTGTCGATCCGGTCGACCGAAGCTTTACGTGTATGGGCACCGAGGATAACGCGCGCCTGAGATTACGAAAAATGGTTGCGGAAATTCGTCCAGAGCTCGTTATGCGCGCGGCACGCATTCTGCTCAAGGCGGGCCGATGCGATGCTGCGATGGATTTGGCAGATGCCTTTTTGGATCGCGACGCCGTCCTTGAGCTTGCTGGACAGTATGGTGTCGATTTGGCTCTGACTGGGCATGGAGGGGATGTCTGTCGCGCGGTACTGAGGACGACGGATGCCGACAAGCCCGCGTTGGAGCCGACGCCCACCGAGGCACTTGGTGTCTATTTGGCGGCGGTAAGCGTTTCGAATACTAAACTGGCCCGGTATATGGCCTCGATTGTCGAACATGCGAGCGCACAGTCGGTCCGCGAGATTGATTTGGTTTCTTGGAAAGTCGCCCAGGTGCTTACGGTCGTCTGTTATGGAGATTGCGAGCTTGGGCTTCCAGCCAATCCTGCTCTTCCAAAAAATGAGGCATCTTGTGCTGCGCTCGATATGCTGTCGGCGCATATCGAGGTTAAGAGCCGGCTGACCGAACAGGCGAAAGACGGCGCAGCACTTTCGGGACTCAAGGCGAACAAGGTATATGATTGCGAACTCGATATTGCAGAGATTCTCATACGGGCAGATCGGATGTTGGTGGAGCTCTTTGATGGGTCCTTTATGGGAATCGATGAGCGTGACGACGAGATGTCTCGAACACGGGAGGCACTCGATGCTCGTGGGCTTAAGGCACCGGCTGTCTGGGTGCGTATGGTGCTGGCGGCACGGCGTCTGCTTGCAGGCCTGCCAATGACTGACGATACGGCGTTTAATGAGCTCGATCGCTTTGCCGTGCGCGTGCGTGACAATCAAATCCAGCTGTTTGGCCTGCTACTTGAAGGCTGGCAGGCGCTCGCCGAGGGGCGCCCGGTCAACGCGAAGTTCCGCGCGGTCCAGGTGCTCAAGCTTGCTGACGAGTCGATCGCATACATGCGCGACAACGCGTTGCTGTTGGAGCGTGCATCAAGCCTTCGCAATACGTCGATGGTGTCGGTACGAGAAGAGGCAGAGCTGCTCGACCTAAGTCGGACACAAGTCGGCGGCGCGGAGGCTTGGGTCGTAGCGCTGCATTTGGCGTCTGCGGGCCGTGACAGCGATCTTGCCGCCTGGATGTCTATGAATCGTTCTGGGATTCTGGAGCCAGCGTATCGGCTGTTTGCACGCCTTGCGATGCATTGCCTGGGCGAGCCTGCTGCCAAGATTCGAAAGAAGCTCCCGGTGCGTGAGCTATCGCGATATTCGCTGCGCGACGATTTGGAGGGAGAGAGCGAGCGGCTGTTCCAGGTCGGCGAGGTCGAACCCGTCGACGCTATCGATCATATCGAGATTCGCATGTTTGGCGCGTTTCGTGCCGAGCGCGACGGATTTCCCATCACAGACAAGATGTGGCGTCGTAAGAAAGCGGCAACGCTTGCCGAGCGGCTTGCGTTGGGTATCGATTCGTTTGTCGATCGCGAGACCTTGGCTATGGAACTGTGGCCACATGCCGAGTACAGTAGCGCCCGTAACAACTTGTATTCGACTGTGTCACGCTTACGATCCGCTTTGGGACCCACGCCAGATGGCAAGTCGTGCGTCCTGATTCAAAACGACTGCCTTGGCCTCAACAGGGATTACGTTAAGACCGATGTGAAGCTATTTGAGCAGATAAGCCGCGAGATTTTGGGTAATCGCACAAGAGTGCGTGGGCCTCACCTGGTCGAGCTGTGTCTTAAGATCGAACAGCTCTATACCGGACCGCTGTATATCCCCAACGGTTGCAATCCGACGTACTTTTTGCGCATGCGCCGCATCATGCAGTCGAAGTTTATCGACTGCATGATTGTGGGAGCAAGCGCTGCCTTGGAAGAAAACGACCTGCAGTCGGCAATCTGGCTGGTAGAAGCGGGGCTACGTCAGGAGACCGCACGCGAGGACATGGTGCGATGCGCCATGCGCGTGTACAGTGCGGCGGGGAGACGCCGCGATATCGTCGAGCTCTATAGCGGGCATATCCATCATCTTAAGGAACAGGTCGCAGGCGTTCCCGAGCCCGAGACCAAGCGTCTCTACGAGCGTCTGGTCGAAAGCAGGGTCAACCGACCGTTCATTGAGCGATAAAAAACGGGCGCCCGTATCATTCGGACGCCCGCAGGCTTGCTCTATGTGAACCGATCGGCCCTTAGACGAGCCTGATCTTCTCGATATCCTTGCGCGAGGACTCTCGATACAGCGAGAACTTGCGGCCGATAACCTGAACGACGTCGGCGTGGCAGCGCTCGGCGAGTTCCTCGGCGGCCTCGCGGGCAGAAAGGCTGGAGCCGTCCAGCACGGAGCACTTAACGAGCTCGTGCTTTTCCAGGTAGGCGGCCGTCTGCTCGACGGTACCCTCGTTGACATCGGACTTACCGATGATGATGGCGGGGTTGAGGTGATGGGCCATGCTGCGAAGCTGCTTGACCTGGGCTCCTGTCAGTGCCATGGGATCTCGCTTTCTATGTATGGGGCGCCCCGCGATGGGGCCTTAATCTACGTGAGCTGTCCCACGATAGCGCAGGAACGGCGCGGTGTGGAGCGCGTTTGCCAGTTCGCAAAGAATGCGGATGCCGGGCGGGTAGACGATGCATGCTTTAGATGGGCTACGGTCGGGGCGCAGAGACCGGCTCCCAGGCAATGAACGCCCATCGGACCTTGCGGATGTGGTCGAGCATGTAACGTCCCTGCGGCACGCCCTTGGATCCCGGCTCGCCGGCATGGGGGTTCTCGATCATATGTTGGGCGATATAGTCGCGCAGACGATCGATCTTATCCTCGTTGCCATGCTCGAGCATACGGGAGAAGTCCGCCACGCCGGCCTCGAGGCTATCGAAGGTGTCACGACGGGGCGATTCAAAATACGTGACCTGCGGTAGTGCGCCCATCTGAATAAGGATGTTAAAGGCGTACACAAAACCATTGCTACGGGTAACCGAGGCGCCGATGGCATTCATCACGTGCAGGTCATAGCGCGGGCTGGAGTTGGCGACCATCGTGACAGCACAACGCCGCCGAGCCGTACGGTCGAGCTTGGCAAGCGCGCCTTTTAGGTCGTTCGTAGTAACCGAGCGACTCGCAAAGGCAACATCTACCGCTTTCGCGACCGGTCCAACCAAATCCCAGTCATCATCCCAAGCAAGCTCAAGCGGTGTAATGCGATCCTCGAGCCCATAGTACTCAATGCCAGCATCAAGCGTGCCCAACATAGCAGGGGAAAAATCAGCGGCAATCACGGGATGTCCAGCCTGAGCAAGCGGAATAGCAATCGACCCGGCCCCACACCCCATATCCAGCACGGATTCACCAGGCTTTAACGCCAACAGCTTCATAAAGTCCCGGGCATACGGAGCAGTCTCAAGCGGCCGAAAATGCCGAGCCCGCTTATCCCATTCAAAAGAATCATCAGCCCGCCGCCGACCAGCCTGCAAGCGCATCCATTCGCCATTCCAATCCGCAGAAAGAAGCTCAGATTGAATTACACCATCAGCCACGGGCCATCCCCCTTACAACAAAAAAGCGGCCCCTCCCAAAAGAAGAGCCGCAACAAGCATATATCAGAAAAAGAACCGTTCCAACGCCAAACCGCCGCACCAGCCAAGTGGTGCAGGAGCGAAGCAACTGCAACCGGGATAGAACCCAACTGAGGTCCCGTTGTGCGGGAGCCCCGGGGAGGGCAAATATATAAGGTCGATCGCGAGTTCCGCACGAGCCGGAGAGCACTTAATGTGCTCTCCGTGCGAGTCAGGACTGTCCGAGCAGGCGACCTTATATATTTGCCCTCACCGGGGCTCCTCGCCAGTCCCCCTCAGCTAGTTCTTGAGCGAGTTCAGCGGCGCCGGGAAGCGTCCACCGCGGTGGGCAAGCACGGTGCCGGCGTTGGGGTTCACCGGCATGATGGGCGCACGGCCAAACAGGCCGCCATACTCGACGCAGTCGCCCACGCCCTTGCCGATGGCGGGGATCACGCGCACGGCCGTGGTCTTATTGTTGATGACGCCGATGGCCATCTCGTCGGCGATAATGCCGGCGATAGTCTCGACCGGGGTGTCGCCGGGAATGGCGATCATGTCCAGGCCAACGGAGCACACGCAGGTCATGGCCTCGAGCTTCTCGAGCGAAAGCGCGCCGGCCTCGACGGCGGCGATCATGCCGGCGTCCTCGGACACGGGGATAAAGGCGCCCGAGAGGCCGCCCACGCTGGAGCTGGCCATGACGCCGCCTTTCTTGACGGCATCGTTGAGCATGGCGAGCGCGCAGGTCGTGCCGGGGCCACCGCAGGTGCCCACGCCGATGATCTCGAGGATGCGCGCGACGGAGTCGCCGACGGCAGGCGTAGGCGCCAGCGACAGGTCGACAATGCCCTTCTCGACACCTAGGCGACGGGCGGCCTCGCGACTCATGAGCTCGCCGGCACGGGTGATCTTAAAGGCGGTCTGCTTAATCTTTTCGGCGACTTCCATCATCGATGCGGAATCGGGCAGCTTCTCCAGGGCTGCGGCCATAACGCCGGGGCCCGAGACGCCTACGTTGATGACGGCGTCGGCCTCGCCACCGCCGTGAACGGCGCCCGCCATAAACGGGGAGTCCTCGACCATGTTGGCAAAGCAGACAAACTTGGAAGCACCGACGGAATCCTCATCTGCCGTAAGCTTGGCGGCATCGATGATGGTCTGAGCCGCCATGAGCACGGCGTCCATGTTGATGCCGGCGCGCAGGCTGGCGACGTTGACGCTGGAGCAGACGCGGCTGGTGGTAGCGAGCGCCTGGGGGATGGACTGGATGACGCGGCGGTCGGCGTCGCCGATGCCCTTCTGGACGAGTGCGGAGAAGCCGCCCAGGTAATCGATGCCGAGCGTCTCGGCCGCGCGGTCGAGGGCATGCGCGATGGGGGTGAGGTCCTCATCCTTGCAGCACGCGGCGATCTGCGCCACCGGGGTGACGGAAACGCGCTTGTTGACAATGGGGATACCGTACTCGCGCTCGAGGTTCTCGGCGGTCTCGACCAGATGCTCAGCCGTGTGCGTCACGTGGTCGTAGATCTTCGTGCACATGCGGTCGAGGTTCTCGTCGCCGCAACCCATGAGCGAAACACCCATGGTGATGGTCCTGATGTCGAGGTTCTGCTCCTCAACCATGCCGCGGGTTTCCGCGATTTCTGCGGGCGTGATCGCCATCCTTGCACTCCTATCTGCCAAAACGAGCATAGTCTTGTCTATTCTAACGTGCCGCACGTGCCAAGTGGCGCATGCGGCACGTTTTGGTGCTCGGTTGTTTCCGTTGTGTTACTGCCCAAAGACCTCTTCGGCGATACGAGCGCTTTCGGCGGCGTCCTTGGCGTAGTAGTCCGCGCCGATCTGCTTGGCGTATTCGGGGGTGAGTACGGCACCGCCTACGATGATCTTGACGCCCGGCACCTCGGCATGAAGCAGTTTGATGGTCTCCTCCATAGCGACGACCGTGGTGGTCATAAGCGCCGAGAGGCCGACGAGCTTGATGTCGCGCTCCCGTACGGTCTTGAGCACCTCCTGCGGGTCGACGTCGCGGCCTAGGTCAAAGACGGTATAGCCGTAGTTATCGAGCAGCATCTTGACGATGTTCTTACCGATGTCGTGGATGTCGCCTTTGACGGTGGCCACGCAGATTTTGCCCTTGTCGGCAATCTCGCCGGCGGGCATCCGGCGCTTGATGGTGTCAAAACCCACGCGCGCGGCCTCGGCCGAGGCCATGAGCTGCGGCAAGAAGAACTTGCCCTGGTCAAAGAGGACGCCAACCTCGTCGAGGGCGGGGATAAAGTGGTTGTTGATGAGGTCCATGGCGTCGTGGTCTGCCAGCAGACGCTCGGTCTCGGCCGCAATCTCGCCTTTGCGGCCCGAGACGACCATGCGACGAATCGGGTCGTCGTTGCCGTCGGTGCCAGCGGCGGGCACAGTGTCGGTCGATACTGTCTGAGCCGCCGCCGGGTTCGCGGCGATCTTGTACGGATCGGTCCAGCCGGCGTAGCGCTCGATGTATCCGGTTGAGCCCTCGTCCTCAACGCTCAAGACGCGATAACTGTAGACGGTATCCATAAAGCGCTTGGAGCCCGGGTTCATGATGGGGGCGTCCAGGCCCGCGCCAAAAGCGGCAGCCAAAAAGACCGAGCCCAGCAGCGGGCGGGCGGGCAGGCCAAAGCTGATGTTCGACACGCCGAGTGCACATTTGACGCCCAGACGCTCCTTACACAGGGACATGGCGCGCAGGATCTGCTCGGCTTGGCGTTGATTGGTCGAGGCGGTCATGACCAGGCAGTCGATGAGGATGCGGTCCGGTCCGATGCCGTAGCGGGCGGCCTCGGCCACGATGCGCTCGGCGATGGCGAAGCGAGCCTCGGCGGTATCGGGAATGCCGCCTTCGTCGAGCGTGAGGCCGACGACGTTGGTGCCGTAATGGGCGACCAGCGGAAAGATCTCATCCATGATCTGCTGTTTGCCATTGACCGAGTTGATGATGGGCTTGCCGGCGTAGCGGCGCACGGCGGCCTCGACGGCGGCGGGATCGGTGGAGTCGATCTGCAACGGCAGCAGCGTGGAACCCTGGAGCTGTTCGGTCGCCTGTTGGATGATCTTGACCTCGTCGATCTCGGGCAGGCCCACGTTGACGTCCAGGATGTCGGCGCCTTGCTCCTGCTGGCTGATGCCCTGGCTTACGACGTAGTCCAGGTCGCCGTCGCGTAGGGCCTGCTGCAGGCGCTTTTTGCCGGTGGGATTGATGCGCTCGCCGATGACGGCGATCTTGTGGCCGTCACAGGGGAGGTCCACCACGGTCTGGGCGCTCGTAACCGACATGCTGGGCTTGCGGTGGCGCGGACTGGGCGTGTGGTTATCGATAAGCGTGCGCAGCGCTGCCATGTGCGCCGGCGTGGTGCCACAGCAGCCGCCCACGACGCTCACGCCGTCGGCGATCATGCCGGCGACGGCCTTGGCGTATTCGGGGGCCTGGATGTCAAAGACGGTGTTACCGTCGTCGTCCACGTGGGGGAGTCCCGCGTTGGCCTGCACCATAACGGGCTTGTCCGTAACGGTTAGCATACGTGCGGCGAGTCCTCGGAGCTCGGCCGGTCCCTGGCTGCAGTTGATGCCCAGGACGTCGGCGCCGATGGCGTCGAGCGTGATAGCGGCAACCTCGGGACTCGTGCCCAGGAAGGTGCGACCGTCTTCCTCAAAGGTCATGGTGGCAAAGACGGGCAGCTCGGAGTTCTCGCGGCAGGCAAGGACCGCCGCCTTGATCTCGGCAAGATCTGTCATGGTCTCGATAATAAAGAGGTCCACACCCGCGTCGACGCCAGCGCGCACTTCCTCGGCAAAGAGGTCATAGGCCTCGTCGAAGCTGAGGGTACCCAAGGGGCGAAGCAGCGCGCCGATGGGGCCGATGTCACCGGCGACATAGCGGGCGCCGGCCTCGCGGGCGCAGGCGACGGCGGCGGCAAAGACATCTGCCACGGTGGCGGCACCATCGAGCTTGTGGGCGTTGGCGCCAAAGGTGTTGGCGGTGATCACATCGCAGCCGGCCTCGACATACTGACGCTGAATATCGGTAATGACCTGGGGCTCCTCAAAGTTGAGCAGCTCGGGCAGGGCGCCGGCCTTCATGCCGGCCGCCTGCAGCATGGTGCCCATGCCGCCGTCGAACAGCAGGTGCCCCGTGCCCTCGATGGCGGCGCGCAGGCGATCGTCCTTAATGTAAAGGTCGTCGATCGTGCGCGTCTTGTACGTGGCGCCCCTGCGGCGGGCAGCATCAACGGGCGCCGCCAGCGCGGCGCCGTCCAGATCATGAGTGATAAGCGGAGTAAACATCGGGGGCTCCTAATGGCTGAAATAGCAGGTGGTGTGGGCGGCGCGGAAGCGGCAGTGCTCGCGCATGCGGCAGATATTGCAGGTGGGGCGACTCTGGGCGTCGTGGACCTCGCCGTCAAACAGGCCGATCACCGCGGTCACGCTCTTGGTGGGCATGAGCAGGCTGGTAGGTGTGACGGTAAGCCCGATGAGCCGCGTGGCGTTGAGTGCAGCCACGATTGAACGCTGAGCCGTAAGCGGGCAGTCGCCGTAGCCGGGACTGAAGCGCCAGTTACCGGCGAGTCCGTGTGCGGCGGCCGCAGCCTTGACCTGCTGGTCCATCTGCTCGACGGCAGCTTCCACATAGGCGGAGCACGCGGCATCGAGCACGGCTCCCTCTAGGGGCTGCTGGGCTCCCGTGGTGCGCAGACGACGCTCGGCGTCCATGCCGAGGGTGCATGCCATGAGCGCGGCAAAGCGGGCGTCTTTGAGATGTCGATAGATATCGCGACCGCGCAGCTCAACGTTGGTTCCAACCAGACGGATGCTGGGCTCTCCCTGCTCGTCCACGCCCATGGCATCGACGGCAAATACGCGGCGCACGCCACGGGGCTCAATGTCCAGCTCAAGGCGCTCGACCACAAGCTCAATACGTCGTGACAGCTCGGGCTCAATCTGCTGGCCGCCGTAACCCAGATACCGCAGCATCTCGGCACGATCGACGCGGGGATGGTGGGCATCATCGATACGGTAGAGCGCCGGCGACGCAAGGTCGGCCGGCACTTCACCAAAAGCTGTATCGATGTGCGGTTTTTCCATTACCCCAGGCGCTCCATAATGGTTGCGGCGATCGCAGGACGATTCATAGTGTACAGGTGCAGACCGTCGGCACCGTGCTCCTTAAGGTCGCAAAGCTGGCGGGCTGCATAATCTACACCGGCTGCCTGCAGGCTCTCGGGGTCGTTCTCGTATTTGGCGAGAATCTTGATGACGGGGGAGGGCAGCGACGCGCCGCACATAAAGACCATGCGGCTGATCTGCGACTTGCCCATAAACGGCATGATGCCTGCGGTAATGGGCACAGTGATACCGGCCTTGTCGGCAAGCTCGCGAAAACGGTAGAAGCACTCGTTATCAAAAAAGAGCTGCGTCACAAAGAAGCTCGCGCCGGCGTCCTGCTTTTGCTTGAGATATTCGACCGAGAGGTTGAGATTCTCACAGGCAATGTGGCCTTCGGGGTAGGCTGCGGCGCCCACGCAAAAGCCGGCGTCGACGAGCTCGGGGATGAGATCGCGGGCGTAGGCGTAGTCCGAGGCGGGCTTGTCATTCTCGCTCGCGCCGGCGGGAAGATCGCCACGCAGGGCCAGCACATTTTCTACGCCGGCGGAGCGGTATTCGTCGATCTTGGCGGCGATATCGGCATGCGTGCGGCCAACGCAGGTGAGGTTCGCCACCGAGGGCGTATCGAATTCGCCCGTAATCATATGCGCGATGGGGGCGGTGGTGGCGCCGTTGCCCGAGCCGCCGGCCGAGCAGGTGACCGAGACAAAGCTCGGCGAAAGCTTGCACAGATTACCAGCCACCTCGCGAGCCGTGTCGAGGGTAAGCTCGCCCTTGGGCGGGAACATCTCAAACGAAACGGGCGTGGTGCCCTGGGATGCTGCCTGCTTAAAAACCTCGTCGACGCGCATATCGTGCTCCTTTAGATACATTAGCGTGATGTGTTGTAAGGATTCTACAGCACCGCTGCGCTACGGCGGAGTTTTACTCGCTATTTGGAAATATCAATCGAAGATGTTTCGCTATCGGCATTCCCTATAACAGCGTAGCTAATTTGGAGCTTTTTTACCCCATCAACCAGGTACGCAGGGTAGTCTTTTTGGGACGGGGCTTTTTTAGCTACCCAATCCGGCGCCTCCAAAGCTTGAGACCATATTTAAATAGGGCAGCTAAAAAAGCCCCGTCCCAAAAAGACTACCCGTAAACCATGCGGAGAGGTCTGTAATTTATACAGTTGATTGGCTGTTGAGGGTGGCAACATCGCCGCGATGCGGTAACCTCATTGATTAGTTTCGCGACGGCAACATAACGGTAATGTCGCGGAAACACGGCGAGTCTAAGCTATGACTCGTTCGTTAGTAATCAACACCGCTTCTCACGCGGTGCCGATACGAAGGGAGTTCCGTATGGCCGAACTTACTGACCGCTTCGGGACCATGGTGTTCTCTGAGGAAGTCATGAAGGACTACCTCCCCAAGGACATTTGGAAACGCCTTGCTGCAACCCTCGAGGACGGTGAGCCGCTCGACCTGGATGTGGCCAACGCCGTTGCCCATGCCATGAAGGTTTGGGCCATCTCCAAGGGCGCGACGCACTACGCGCACTGGTTCCAGCCGCTTTCGGGCATTACTTCCGAGAAGCACGACAGCTTCCTCGAACCCAACCACGACGGCACCGCTATTACCAAGTTTACGGGAAAGAACCTCATCCAGGGCGAGCCGGACGCCTCCAGCTTCCCCAACGGCGGCCTGCGTGCCACCTTCGAGGCCCGCGGCTATACCGCTTGGGATCCCACCAGCCCCGCCTTTATCAAGGACGATGTCCTGTGCATCCCCACGGCTTTCTGCTCCTACACGGGCGAGGCCCTGGACAAGAAGACCCCGCTGCTGCGCTCCATGACCGCGCTCTCGCGTGAGTCCAAGCGCGTTTTGGCGCTGTTTGGTAAGACCCCCAAGAAGGTCGTTCCTTCCGTGGGCGATGAGCAGGAGTACTTCCTGATCAAGAAGGACGCTTACCGCAAGCGCAGGGACCTGGTCATCACCGGCCGCACCCTCTTTGGTGCTGCTCCCTGCAAGGGCCAGGAGCTCGAGGAGCACTACTTTGGCGCTATCCGCCCCACCGTCTCGGCCTATATGAAGGACCTGGACGATGAGCTGTGGGCGCTTGGCATTCCCGCCAAGACCAAACACAACGAGGTCGCTCCCTGCCAGCATGAGCTCGCCCCCGTCTATGGCGAGGTCAACGAGGCCATCGACCAGAATCTGGTCATGATGGAGAAGATGAAGCTCATCGCCTCCCGCCACGATTTGGTCTGCCTGCTGCACGAGAAGCCCTTCGAGGGCATCAACGGTTCGGGCAAGCACAATAACTGGTCGCTTGGCACCGAGTCCGAGAATCTGCTCGATCCGGGCGACACCCCGCTCGACAACCTGCAGTTCATCGTCTTCCTCACCGCGGTGATCGAGGCCGTCGATAACTATCAGGAGCTCCTGCGTGCCTCCGTTGCCTCGGCCGGCAACGACCATCGTCTGGGCGCCAACGAGGCTCCTCCGGCGATTATGTCCATCTTCCTGGGCGACCAGCTTACCGAGGTCGTCGAGAAGATCATCGATGGCAAGGCTTCCGTCCATGCCACGCGCGGCGTGCTCGACCTGGGCGCCGATACCCTGCCCAAGCTGATGCAGGACAACACCGACCGCAACCGCACCTCTCCGTTCGCCTTCACCGGCAACAAGTTCGAGTTCCGTGCCTGCGGCTCCGAGCAGAACGTCTCCGACTCCAACCTGGTGCTCGATGCCGCCGTGGCCAAGTCGCTCAAGTCCTTCGCCGACGCACTCGAGGGTACGCCCGAGGATAAGTTCCAGGACGCCGCGCTCGAGTACTGTAAGAAGGTGCTGACCGATCACCAGCGCATCCTGTTCTCCGGCGACGGTTACTCCGACGAGTGGCCCATCGAGGCCGAGAAGCGCGGCCTTGCCAACAACAAGACCACGGCCGACGCTCTTCCCGCCTTTGTTTCCGATAAGGCTATCGCGCTCTTTGAGGAGACGGGCGTCCTGACCAAGGCCGAGGCTCAGTGCCGCTACGACTGCAAGCTCGAGAAGTACAACAAGCTCATGAACATCGAGGCTACCACGATGATTCGCGAGGCACGTCGTACCTATCGTCCGGTCATTACCGCCTATGCCACCAAGGTCGCTAAGGGCCTTGAGACAATTCGTGCCGCCGGTGCTGAGGCCGCAATGCAGTGCGAGCAGAACACGCTCAACAAGCTCTGCAACGGTATCACCGCCATCAACGACTCCATCAAGGCGCTCGACGCCGTGCATCAGAAGGCCGAGGCTCTCGATGGCCAGGAGCAGGCCAATGTGTATGCACACGAGGTCGTTCCCGCTATGGATACGCTGCGTGCCTCCGTGGATGCCATGGAGGAGATCGTGGCCGCCGACTACTGGCCGGTCCCGACCTACGATGACATCCTGTTCTACGTGTAGGGCATAGCCAACATATCGTCACGGTATTAAGCCGGGGTCCGCATCGCGCGGGCCCCGGCTTTTTGATTGCGAAGGACGCTTTGGAGTCCGTTTTGCCGCCGATTTGCCGGGGTCCGCACCCTGTCGGGTTCGAATCCCGGCACATGGGTAGAAAAAAGCCCGTCACCGCGGGGGTAACGGGCTTCTCGTTTTAAATGGTGCCCCCAGCGGGATGTCCGCGTGCGGCTGGCGCCGCCCGCCTTCGCTGCGTCGCTTCGCTCCTTGCGTGCTGCGCTGGAAAACGCTCACGCGTTTCCTCAGCTCCGTACCCTGTCGGGTTCGAATCCCGGCGTTGGGGTAGAAAAAAGCCCGTTACCGTGGGGGTAACGGGCTTCTCGTTTCAAATGGTGCCCCCAGCGGGATGTCCGCGTGCGGCTGGCGCCGCCCGCCTTCGCTGCGTCGCTCCGCTCCTTGCGTGCTGCGCTGGAAAACGCTTCGCGTTTCCTCAGCTCCGCACCCTGTCGGGTTCGAATCCCGGCACATGGGTAGAAAAAAGCCCGCCACCGCGAGGGTAACGGGCTTCTCGTTTTAAATGGTGCCCCCAGCGGGATTCGAACCCGCGATATCCACCTTGAAAGGGTGGCGTCCTTGGCCGCTAGACGATGGGGACAGCGGGAAAGAGTATAGCAGACTTTTTTATTCGTTCACATATCGTTGGCAAACTGAAAAACCACCACAAAGATGCCTGTCCCTTTGTGGTGGCGGGGCGTTAGGGGAGGAGCTTCATCGCGGCGTCGTGGGCGGCGTGTTCGTAGGTGTCGTCGAGGGGCTTGAGCGGCAGCAGGGCGGCGGCCTGTGCATCGCCACGGCGCTCGAGGGCATGGGCGATGAGCCAGTCGGCGAGCTCGGGGTTCTTGGGCAGTGCCGGTCCGTGTAGGTACGTGCCGATGACGCCCTTGTAGATGAGGCCCTCAAAGCCGTCGTCGCCGTTGTTGCCGGTGCCCGTGACGACAGATGTTCCGAGCGGCGTGGCCTCTGCATCGAGCAGGGTGCGGCCGCCGTGGTTCTCGAACCCCACAAAGGGCTCGGGTGCCAGGTCGGTCTTGACGGCGACGTTGCCTATCAGGCGGTCGGAGCCGCGCACGGTCTCGGCGGCGATGACACCTAGACCCTCGATGCGATTCTCGCCCATATAGTACGAACGACCGAGCAGCTGATAGCTGCCGCAGATAGCAAGCAACGAGCCGCCGTCCTCAACATATGTCGCAACCTTGTCCTTTTGAGCGAGCAGCTCGTGTGCCACAGCCAACTGATCGCGGTCGGCACCGCCGCCCATCATGACGATGTCGGCGTCGGTAAGATCGAGCGTCTCGCCCATGCGGACCTCGTCCACGCGCGCGGGAATGCCGCGCCAGGCGCAGCGGCGCTCGAGGGCGATGACGTTGCCGCCGTCGCCATAGAGGTTGAGGGCATCGGGATACAGATAGACGATGCGCAGCGGGCGCGGAAGCTCGACCGGCGCAATATCGGTGGGGACGGCGCTGCCATCGGTGCGTGTTACGGCGCAGGAGGCAACCGAGCTCGCATCGGCGTCTTTAAGTCCGTCGAGCTCTTTGACCAACGGCGGGAATGCCGTGTAATTGGCGACGGCGTAGAAGGTGTCATCGGCTGCCTCATCTGCCACGGCGCCGATCGCCTGCTCGATATTCGAGATGATGGCGGCGTCGATGCCGGCGTACTTCAGGCGCACCTGCATGTCGTGCGCGCGCGTACCCCCGGCAAAGGCGACAAGCCCTGGGGTATCGGCGATGCGCTCGAAGTCGACGTCGTAGATCCACGAGACATCGTGGCCGTCGGCGTCGTTGTCATTCAGGAAGAAGGCGCAGAGTCTGCCGCCTGCCGTTTTAATGGACTGGATCTGGCGATCGAAGCCCACGGGATTTTTGGCCAGGTTTGCCTCGACGGTACGGCCGGCAATCTCCCAGCGGCCCATGCGTCCGCCGGCGGGGACGTAGGCATCGAGCGTGGGCTGCAGATGCGCTGCGTCCACGCCCAACTCGCGCGCCGCAAAGAAGGCGGCGGCAACGTTGTAGACCATGTACAGGCCGTTGTAGCGCGTGGCGATGTGCGTTGCGGGCGCTTTTGCCTCGGGTCCAAAGGTCAGGTCAAAGCCGTAGCCGTCGCAGCCGAGCTCAACGCCTGTCACGCGACGGACCAGCGCGGGGCGACTCCAACCGCACGAAGGACAATGATAGGCGCCGAGCTGGCCGTACTGCACATAGTCGTACTCCAGCGGCGCGTTGCATTGCGAGCAAAAACGCGAGTCGCTAATGCGATCGGACTCGGTGCCCGTGGCGCCGTCGATGCCAAAGGCGATGCTCGTATTGGGGACGCGTGCGGCGATCGAGGCGCAGAGCGGGTCGTCGGCGTTATAGATGAGCGTCGTTGCCGGCGAAAGCTCCAACGCGTGGGCTATGACGTCCTGGGTGTGGTCGATCTCGCCGTAGCGGTCCAGCTGGTCGCGGAACAGGTTGAGCAGCACAAAGTACGTTGGCTTGAGCTTGGGCAAGACGCGCACCGTGTAGAGCTCGTCGCACTCAAAGACGCCCACGCGCCTGCCGCTGCCGGCACGCTTAAGATCGCTGCGGCCCTCGAGCAGGGCACCCACCACGCCCGGCTCCATGTTGTTGCCGGCGCGGTTGCATACCACGGTGGCGCCGCTGGCGGCAACGGCGTCGGCGATGAGGTTGGAGGTGGTGGTCTTACCGTTGGTGCCGGTGACCACCACGCTGCGGTCGACAAGGCTCGCGAGGTCGCTTAGCAGCTCGGGGTCGATCTTCATGGCGATACGGCCGGGGAGTACGCCGCCCTGGCGCTTAAGGATGGAGCGCAGCCCCCAGCGGGCGATATCGCTCGAAGTGCAGGCGAGAGATGAGCGGAAGTTCATGAAGCCGTTCCTAACGTGAATGACATGGTCGTGGCGATCGTGCCGTTAAAAGCCATAACGGCGCGCAAATTCCTGGGCAAGCTGCGATACGTCTTCGCAAGCGTTGGCCCAGGGGGCAAAGTCGGGAGTATCCGAGATGATACCGTCGGCCTCCCAAACTGCCTGGTGCGAAAGGTCCCAGGGGTCGTGCGGCTCGGGCCGGCAGGGAAGGTACGGCGTCTGATACATGGGGTTCAGCAAAAAGAACGCGCCGCCCTCGCAGCGGTTGGCAAACTCACGCAGGGCGCGTGTCGCCGGGCGCATCTTGTTTGTTTTGAACAGCAGGATCGTGCGGGCGAGTAGGTACCAGGGGGAGTTCTCGAGGGCATCGGCCCCCATCTGCTCCTCGAGCTGGTGGGCCAGGGCAAAAAAGCCGTCCTCGTCTTCCAGACGAGCGAGGGCGAGTAGCACGGTGCCGGCAGCTCGGGTGGGATAGCCTTCCGCCTTAAGAACACGGCGAGAGTAGTTGACGGCAGCACGGTAGCGAGCGCTCGCCATGCACAGCTGCGAGATGGCCTCGAGCGTGTGGAGCCACCCGATAAGCGCCGGCTCGCTCACGGTGAGATCGGCCGCCGTCACACCGTCTGCCAGCACCTTGTTGGTCCAGTAGTGCGGGGCCTCCATATCGAATCCGGGCACGCTTTGCCGTAAGTAATCGGCTGTGGTCGCCTCGAGCTTCATCAGGTCGCCCAGGCAGGCGTCGACGGGCGTGTCCGCCAAAATGATGGCAAGCAGCTGGGCATCGAAGACATACGCATCGACGCGGACGATCTTGAGCAGCTCATCGCGCATATCGTCGAACAGGCGGTTGCGAGTCTGCTCAAACTCCTCATCGCTGCCCATATCCTCGATACGATGGAGCTCGTCGAGCAGGTGGCGGTGAACACCGGCATAGGAAAGCAGTGCCTGGGCATGCTCGGTCTGCGCATACTTATGAGGGTTGACGCTTACGTCGTTATGGACAAGATCGCGTGCTGCATCGGTGAGTTCGGGGTGCGACGCAACGTAGGCGCGCTCCAGGTAGGCGGGGATGTAGACGCTCGGATCCATTAGAGGTCTCCTCCCTTAAACGGCAAGCCCTGCTCGGCCGCCCGCAGGATGCGCTCGTCAATCTGGGAACGCACGATATCGTTGGTGGCGACCCAGGCGGCAAAGCTGGCGTTGTCGGGGGCGCCCAAGCCCTCCTGCAGTACCGGCGTCGCTTCGGACAGCGCAAGGACAAGCTCGTCGGTGGAGCCCACGCCCACGTTGACGCGGGCATAGACGCCATCGGGAAACTCGGTTTGAAAGTAAAGCGCCTCGGCTGCGTGCGGGCACGAGCGCGCAAGGATGCGCAAGTAGTGTTCGGCGCCCTCGTAGTCCAGCTCGCGCCAGGCAGCGCTCATCAGCGCGATGAGCGTCCACGGGTCTAAGTCGCGCTCCGCGTCCTTGGGACGACGGCGCAGCGGCGTGTTGGCAAGATAGGGGACGGAGTGGGCAGAGCGAAAGCGTTTGAGCTCCTCGGCGGGGTATTCGAGTTTTGCCATGGCGAGCATCGCAGTGTGGCGGACACCGGCCGGATCGTTGGGGGCAAAGTCCAGGCTGCGGTTTGCGGTTTCGAGCGACAGGCGGTAACGGCCGCTAATGAGGGCGCGCGACGCAAGGGCGGCAAGCCAGCGCAGGTAGGGGCGGCGTGTAAGGTCGCCTGCGGCCTCGCGCTCGTAGGGGTCCTGCGCCGAGGCGATCTTGAGTGCCAGGTCGTGCTCGACTTCATCGCGCTTGGATACCAAGTACTGTACGTACTCCTCGTTGGAGTTAGCGGTGAGGGCGGTCAACATGCGCTGAGCGTCCCAGTTGGTCGGGTCGAGTGCGGCTGCCTCGCGAAGCATGTTTTCGGCAGCGGTCTCTTCTTGCTCTGCCTGGGTATCGTCAGGGATAAAGGGAATGCGGTAGTCGACAGCCTCGACTACCTTGGCAATCAGATGTCCGGCGCGGTCGCGGTCGTGCACGATGAGCGGCGCGGGGTTGCGGGTGAATTGTTCCATCAGACGCTCTACGGCAGGGCCGTCGGTGAGCGGGATATTGTCGCGGCGCAAGGCCTCAAGAACGAGGCGATGGCAATCTTCTTGAATGGGATCGAATGCCATGGGGCCTCCTTTGCTGCGGTTAGGGTTCAAATGTCTCTATATAAGGTTCTAGTTTACCCGCATGAGGCACATTGGGAGTGCCGCACTTGGACATGCACCTTTGCACCACGAAGACGGATGTCGCACAAATGTCGGCACCTTGGACGACCGAGTGGTATCACGGTGCCGCAAACGGTCGATTTTTGGCGGCGAACGGTGTGTCTTTTGGAGGGGCACAGTCCTGCCCTGGATATGTGGTCAACCTTGATAAAACGTTTGCCCAGCTTGGGAGCATGAATGCCGCATAAGGGTCTTCAGGGATAGAAAAAACGTTTCATCATTGTCGACTTTCGGTAAATAACTGACCAACCAGAACGGTAAAATAATATTTGTCTGAGCGTTGAGACGTTTAGACATCGCGCATTGTCATCGCCGGCAACGCGCAAAACGGTCCTAACGGAGCCAATCGGGTGCTCCGTTATATACGCAAGTCTAAGAGGGGCTTGTTTAGGAGGCACAGTATGGGACGTTTTACCAATCCTCGCGATCTGTACTTTGGTGAGGGCGCTCGCCACGAGGTGAAGAACCTCAAGGGCAGCAAGGCCATCATCGTGACCGGCGGCGGCTCCATGCGCCGCGGCGGTTTTTTGCAGGACGTCGAGGCCGACCTCAAGGAGGCCGGTTTCGAGGTCAAGCTGTTCGAGGGCGTCGAGTCCGATCCGTCCGTCGAGACGGTCATGAAGGGCGCCGAGGCCATGACCGAGTTCCAGCCCGACTGGATTATCGCCATTGGCGGTGGCTCGCCCATCGATGCCGCTAAGGCTATGTGGCTGTTCTACGAGTATCCCGAGGAGACCTTCGAGGAGGCAGTCGTCCCGTTCTCCTTCCCGGAGCTCCGTCAGAAGGCTCACTTCTGCGCCATCTCCTCTACCTCTGGCACCGCTACCGAGGTCACCGCGTTCTCCGTCATCACCGACTACGCCAAGGGCATCAAGTACCCGCTGGCCGACTTCAACATCACCCCTGATGTCGCCATCGTCGACCCCGAGCTCACCTACACCATGCCCGCCAAGCTGTGCGCTCACACCGGTATGGACGCTCTGACTCACGCCATCGAGGCCTACGTCTCCACCGCTGGTTCCATGTACACCGACGCCAACGCCCTGCATGCTATCCGCGAGATCGTCGAGTGGCTGCCCAAGTCCTATCAGGGCGATCATGAGGCCCGTCAGCACATGCACGACGCCCAGTGCATCGCCGGCATCGCCTTCTCCTCGGGTCTGCTGGGCATTGTCCACTCCATGGCTCACAAGACCGGTGCCGCCTTTGAGGGCGACCACATCATCCACGGTTGCGCCAACGCCATGTACCTGGGCAAGGTCATCCAGTTCAACGCCAAGGACGCTCGCGCCAAGAGCCGCTACGCCTTCATCGCCAAGGAGATCCTGCACCTCGCCGGCGAGACCGAGGACGAGCTGGTCGAGGCTCTGGTCCAGGAGATTCGCGACCTCAACGACAAGCTCGACATCCCGCAGGGCATCAAGAACTACGGTGCCAAGGGCGTGAAGGCCGACGAGTCCATCATCGATTACGATGAGTTCGAGGCTAAGAAGCACGACGTTGCCGCCAACGCCATCCTCGACGCCTGCACGGGCTCCAACCCGCGCCAGCCGTCTCAGGAGGAGATGGAGCAGCTGCTCGAGTGCGTCTACACCGACACCCCGGTCACGTTCTAATCGGCACACATTGTTCTGATAAGGGTCTCGCGCTCTGTGCGCGGGACCCTTTTTCTATGGTGCAATCTAACCTGTCCTCAATGCGCCAAGTTGCCACAAGGGGACAGGTGGCTTTGCACCAATCGTTGTTTGATGAAGGGCGGATTCTCGTATGGCGCTTCCTATGGTTTATGGCGGTCCCGGCCGGTATGTTCAGGGGCCGGGCGAACTTTCGCGTCAGGGCAGATACCTGTCGTGGTTGGGATGCTCCGCCTATGTCCTGTTTGACCAAGGCACCGAGGATCGGCTGTGCAGGCAGATCGTCGATGGATTTCTGGACGAAGATCTAAGCGAGCCGTTCTTTAAGATTTATGACGGTCCGTGTACGGAAGAGGCCGTTGTCGAAATGGCCAAGGAAGCCCAGGCTGAGTATTGCGACATGGTGGTGGGTATTGGCGGCGGCAAGATGCTCGATATCGCCAAGGCCGTTGCGTTTTATGCCGAGTTGCCGTTGTGCGTATGCCCCACGGCGGCTTCGATGGACGGCCCGTGCAGCGCGATTTCGGTGCTGTATCACGAGGATGGATCGTTCGACCGCTACCTGATGCTCGAAAAGAATCCAGATTTGGTTGTGGTCGATACCTGCGTGGTCGCGGCAGCCCCGCTGCGTATGACGGTCGCTGGCATGGGCGACGCACTGGCAACGTATTTCGAGGCGCGTTCGTGCGCCGCGGCGCACGGCGCCAACGAGCACGGTGGCGCGCCGGGACACTTGGCCTTGGTTGCGGCTCGTGCCTGCTATGACACGCTTATGGAGTTTGGTGTCGCTGCCAAGCGCGATCTTAAAAAGGGTCGTATATCGCCGGCGGTTGAGCGTCTGATCGAGTGCAATATCCTACTCTCGGGCGTCGGCTTTGAGAGCGGTGGCCTAGCGCTTGCCCATGCCATCGCCAACGGCCTGACGATTCTGCCCGAGTGCAAGGCCATGCATGGTGAGGCCGTGGCATTTGGCCTGGTGGTGCAGCTTCGTTTGGAGTGCGCGCCCGAGCTTGATCAGGTGCTCGAGTTTTGCCAGCGCGTGGGTCTGCCGACGACACTCGAGGAGCTGGGCCTTGGCGAGATTTCCGATGCCGACCTGCTGAGCGTTGCGGACGCAACTTTTAAGAACGAGCGCAATATGGCTAACGAACAGGCCAAGGTGACCAAACAAAAGCTCGTGCAGCTCATGTGCGAGGCATAGCTTGGCGCTTGATTGACCTTGTGCAATCGAGGCGGCGATAGGCCATAGGCTATTTGTCTCAATGATGCGCCGCATGTAATTTGCCCGAGGCGTGGGCCGATAGCGTATCATTATCTCTTGCTTGTTTGCACTGCTCAGGGAGGGGCCGCGCATGGCGCAGGAACACGATCTGTTTGATGACATTATCGAGATCAGCAAGGGTTTCGACTTTCTTAAAAACCCGCTTGGCGGTGTGACCGATGCGCTCGATCCGTCGGCGCCGCAGTGGAATCCCGCCGACTACAAGGAGCGTCCGCGCGGCAACACCATTCCGTGCCTGACCTGCAAAAACGAAAAGAGTGGCTGCTCCGCGTGCATGGATGTGTGCCCGGTCAACGCTATCGAGGTCGAGGAAGACTCCATCGAGATTTTCGACTCCTGCCGCAAGTGCGGCCTGTGCGCCGCTGCCTGTCCGACCGAGGCAATCATCTCGCCGCGCCTGGCGCCCAAAAACCTGTATGACGACATTGTCTCGGCGGCAACGAGCCACGAGACCGCCTACGTCACCTGCACACGTGCCCTCAAGCGCATGCCGCGCGAGAACGAGGTCGTCGTTGCCTGCGTGGGCGATATTACGGCCGAGACCTGGTTCTCGGTACTGGCGGACTATCCCAACGTGAGTGTGTACCTTCCGCTGGGCGTGTGCGATAAATGCCGCAACACCGGTGGGGAGGATATCCTGGGCGAGGCGATTGCGAAGGCTGAGGAGTGGTCTGGCACGGGTATGGGCCTGGAGGTCGACCCCAAGAGCCTCAAGTGCCATAAGCTCCGCGAGTACGAGCGCAAGGAGTACATGGAAAAGATTGCCCGCACGACGGGTCTGACGGTGACCAAGCTCAACCCGGCGACGGCGGCGCTGGCCTCGGTGACGCAAAAGTTGAAGGCCCATCGCCATCAGATCACCCAGCTGGAGCGCACGCTCAACACCATGTGCGGCACCACGACGGCAAAGCGTCGCCGTTCGCTCACGCACGGGCGGCAGCTGGTGCTTTCGACACTGCAGAACCACCCCGAGCTTGCCCAGAACATGCAGGTGAGCACGCCGGAGTGCGATTTTGACAAGTGCACGTCGTGTGGCGAGTGCGTCAATGTATGCCCCACGTTCGCCTGCGATTTGGTGGGAAGCGGCCGCTTCGCGTTGGAGTCCACATATTGCTTGGGCTGCGGCGCCTGTGTCAAGGTTTGTCCCGAACATGCGCTCAAGCTGGTCGAACACGATGCGTCCAACTTGGTTGTCGTCGACCCCGAAGCCGAGGAAAAGGCCGCTCAGAAGGCCAAAGCCCACGAAGAGGCCCAAAAGGTAAAAGCCGAGGCGAAGGCCAAGCTCGACAAGATGCTCGACCAGGTGGAGAAGCTCGCGGACTAGCCAGCTACCCCAATCTCTGCTTCATTTGCGCCGCCGCGGTGTCCGGATTCGCCCGGATGCTGTGGCGGCGCTATACTTATGCAGTTTGAAGTACCTGTACCAAAAGGAGCTGTCGTGTCCCTTTCCATCGGTATCGTGGGCCTGCCCAACGTGGGCAAGTCGACGCTGTTCACCGCGCTTACCAAAAAGACCGGCCTTGCCGCCAACTACCCGTTCGCCACGATCGACCCCAACGTGGGTATCGTCGATGTGCCCGATAGCCGCCTGCAAAAGCTCGCCGACATTGTCAACCCTGGCCGCATTGTGCCGGCTACGGTCGAGTTTGTCGACATCGCGGGCCTGGTGAAGGGTGCCAACGAGGGCGAGGGCCTGGGCAACCAGTTCTTGGCAAACATTCGCGAGACCGACGCTATCTGCGAGGTCGTGCGCTATTTTAAGGATCCCAACGTCATGCGTGAGGTGGGTCGCACGGGCGAGTTCGTCGATCCCGCCGGCGATGCCGACACCATCATGACCGAGCTTGTCCTGGCCGACATGGGCACGCTCGAGAAGCAGCTGCCTAAGCTCGAGAAGGAGGCCAAGCGCGACAAGGAGCTCATGCCCAAGTTTGAGGTCGCCAAGCGCCTGCTCGCCTGGCTCAACGAGGGCAAGCGCGCCGCGTCCATGGAGATGACCGACGAGGAGCGCGCCGCTGCCAAGGGCCTGTTCCTACTCACCATGAAGCCCATCTTGTATGTGGCCAACGTGGACGAGGACATGCTCAACGAGGACCTGGCGCCCATCGATGGCGTCAAGCCACTGCCGATCTGCGCCAAGATCGAGGCCGAGCTTTCCGAGCTCGATCCCGAGGATGCGGCCGACTACCTGGAGAGCCTGGGCCTGGAGCAGCCCGGCCTGGACGTGCTCGCGCAGGCAGCCTACAAGCTGCTCGGTCTGCAGTCGTTCTTTACGGCTGGCGAGATGGAGGTCAAGGCCTGGACGGTGCGTCAGGGCGCGACCGCCCCGCAGGCCGCCGGTGTCATCCATACCGACTTTGAGCGCGGCTTTATTAAGGCCGAGGTCATTGGCTATGACGACTACATCGAGCTCGGTGGCGAGCAAGGCGCCAAGGCTGCAGGCAAGCTGCGCATCGAGGGCAAAGAGTATGTCATGGCCGATGGCGACGTCGTGCACTTCCGCTTTAACGTGTAAGGACGGCGAGCATGTTTAAATATGGAAAAAAAGCTGGCTACATGGGCATCGCGCTGCTGGTGCTTGCAGTGCTTCCGCTGGTGGTCGCAGCGTTTGTAATCCCTAACATTGGTCCCGAGGTGGCAACAAAGTTTAATGCCGCCGGTGAGGTGACGCGCTGGGGCAAGAGCTATGAGCTGCTGGCGCTGCCGGTACTCAACCTGCTGCTGAGCGTGGCGACGTACTTTACGGCGGGACGCCAGGCAAAGAACAATGAGGACTCCGCCGCCATGGCGCGCATCGTGTGCGAGCGCTACCTGCGAAACGGCTGCATCACGGGCGTATTCCTCAACGTAATTAACGTCTACTTTATGTATTCGGCGATTACCGGCACAGGCTTTGGCCTGGGCTTTTAGCTTGCGCGTTTAGGCAACGAGCCTGCAAGCATATTCGATGGCTGCTGCGAGGCCGCCGCTCGATCGTGGTTGAAAGACCACATCGGCGGCGGCCTCGTTTTCGTATCCGGCACCGCGAAGGCAGAGCGCGATACCGGCTTCCAAGAGAAGGGGCAGGCCACGCCGGCTGGTTGCTATTACGGCAGCCTGATTGAGTGAGCAGCCGTGCGCTTGGCATTGGATGGCAAGTTCACCTTGCGCCGGGCAAGGGACCAAAACGGCGGCGACGCGACTTGATAGCAATGCAAATGCTGTGCGCTCATCGGGCGAAAGGCATTCTGCTTCAACGACGACGAGCTTGGGCGGTGCGCTGTTTGTGCGAAGCGTGGCTCGGTACATGCGGACCGAAGAACCCGACATAGAAAACTCCTGTATATTGGGCAAAACGTAAACTATAGTTTACGTTTTTGTTTTGCTCCATTTCAAACTCGTCTGCATGAACGAACATGCGAAACAGATTCTTGGCGAGCGAGTCGAGCGGACGCGCAAGGCCCTTGGTATCTCCAAGGTCGATTTTTGCGTGGCGGTTGGAATCAGCCGACCTTATCTCGATCAAATCGAAAGCGGAACGGCAAACAGCACGCTCGAGATTTTATTTAAACTTGCGCCCGCGCTTGGTATGACGGTGTCAGAGCTTCTCGAGGGCATTGAGTAGGCGTTTTTGCTAGATTTGTCGTTTGCTGAACGGGTCCCCCCGACGGCGGCGTGCAAAAACCCGAGTATTCAGCATCCCTCAATAAATTGACAGCAACCGAAGGCGCAAATACGATGCTTGCTGTTTTGGATTATCCACAAAATTCATTATTATGAGGAATAATAGACGCGTGGGACGAGCCTATCGAGCCGAAAAGCGATTTACAGCTAGCGATTTTAACGTTTCCGGAAGGGGCGGGTGCTGAAAACTCCGCTTTTTGCACGTTCCGAGAGGTACCACGTGCCCCACAAGGCCCAAAGAGGCGGATTTTGTTTTAGCTACACCATCGGGATGCGGTCATGGTTGACTTGGCTGTAGAACAGGCGCTGAATCTCGGCCGCATCACGTGACTGGCCGAGCGCCCACATGGTCTTGGCCACGAGCGTTTCGGTGGTCATATCGTCGCCGCGCAAAATACCCGGATGGTCGGCGTAGGCACGGCCGACCTCATAAACACCCAGATCGAGGCCCTCTTCGGGGACCTGTGTGGTCATAACGACGGTGCGACCCGAATCGACCCAGCGGAAAATCGCCTCCTGGAATGACTCGCCGGACTCGCCAAACTCGGGAATACCGCCAATGCCAAAGGTCTCCAGAATTACGGCGTCGTAGCTATCGGTCAGGGCGTCCAATATGCCTGGATTCACGCCGGGCGTGAGCTTAAGGACAAACACGCGCGGGTCGATACGGTCGTAGAAACGAACCGGGCTCTCATTCTGGTGGGTGCCGTGGAGCCCGTTGCGCACGATGCGGTCGTTGCGGATGTAGGCAATGGGCGGATAGTTGACGCTGATGAACGCGTTAAAGCTCATGGTGCGCTGCTTGCGGGCGCGCGTGCCGGCGATGGCCACACCGCCAAACACGATTGAGACGTCGTGTGAATGCTCGTCAAGCGCATAGAGCAGGCTCTGGTACAGATTGAGCTTGGCATCGGTAAAGGGGTTGCCCATGGGCTTTTGCGAGCCGGTGAGCACGATGGGCTTGGGGCTGTCCTGAATCAGGTAAGAAAGCGCCGCCGCGGTGTAGCTCATGGTGTCGGTGCCGTGCAGAATCACGAAGCCGTCGTGGTCGGCATAGCCCTCGACGATGACGTCGCGGATACGCATCCAGTCACTGGGACGCATATTGGTGCTGTCGATGTTCATGGGCTGCACGACGTCGAGCTCGCAGAGGCCCGAGATCTCGGGGACGCTCTGGGCGAGTTCCTCACCGGTTAGGGCGGGGGAGAGGCCGTTGCCGTCCTCGGTCGATGCGATGGTGCCGCCCGTGGCGATGAGAAGGATGCGCTTCATGTTGGTGTTCCTATCGTATTTGCCGCCCCAGAGGCGGAGTCGTTCGGCAGTATTGTGGCACAGGGTGTCCAATGTTCAAACGTATTACATCATCTGTAACGTTTGGTAACACTTCAATTGCCGTCAAATAGGGGCCCAGGTCGTGCGTTTGCCGTGCGCTGATGGCTGCGAGGGACGAGAAACCCCATATAACGTGTACACTATGAAAGTTATTCTCGTTTATTCGCGCGGGTGGGCATCGGCTCCCCGCCAACAAGAGGGGGAAACCATGGATCAAAAGGCTTCCGCAAAGGTCCTCGTACTCGACTTTGGTGCGCAGTACGGTCAGCTCATTGCCCGTCGCGTCCGCGACCTCAACGTGTATTCCGAGATTGTTCCCTGCGACATCTCGGCCGATGAGATTCGCGAGATGAACGCCTCTGCGCTCATCCTTTCCGGCGGCCCGGCCTCCGTGTATGCCGAGGACGCTCCGTCCATCGATCCTGCCATCTTTGACCTGGGCCTTCCCGTCCTGGGCTTCTGCTACGGCCATCAGATCACGGCCGTGACGCTCGGCGGCAAGGTCGGCCACTCAGAGGTGGGCGAGTACGGCCGTGCTACCATCACACGCACGGCCGGCGCCAAGCTCTTTAACTCCACGCCCATGCAGCAAACCGTGTGGATGAGCCACCGCGACGCCGTGTCCGAGGTGCCCGAGGGCTTTACCGTTACCGCCAGCACCGACGTGTGCCCGGTTGCCGCCATGGAGTGCCCCGAGCGCAAGATTTTCACCACGCAGTTCCACCCCGAGGTCAAGCACTCCGAGTACGGTCAGCAGCTGCTGAGCAACTTCCTGTTTGAGATCTGCGGCCTGGAGCCCAACTGGAGCATGGACAACCTGGTCGAGACCATGACAGCCGAGTTCCGCGAGAAGGTCGGTAACGACCGCGTGATTCTGGCCCTGTCCGGTGGCGTCGACTCCTCCGTCGTGGCTGCGCTGGGCGCTCGCGCCGTGGGCAAGCAGATGACCTGTGTGTTCATCAACCACGGCCTGCTGCGCAAGGGCGAGCCCGAGCAGGTGGAGGAGGTCTTCACCAAGCAGTTCGATGTCGACTTTATCCACGTTCACGCCGAGGACCGTTATGCCGAGCTTCTGGCCGGCGTGACCGAGCCCGAGGAGAAGCGCCGCATCATCGGTACTCAGTTCTGGAAAGAGTTTTTCGCCGTGGCGCAGCAGCTCGAGACCGATGGCAAGCCGGTCAAGTACCTGGCTCAGGGCACCATCTACCCCGACATCATCGAGTCCGGCGCTCGCAAGACGGGCGGCAAGACGGCCACCATCAAGAGCCATCACAACCTGATCCCGTTCCCCGAGGGCGTACACTTCGACCTCATTGAGCCGCTTGATCACTTCTTTAAGGACGAGGTCCGCGCGCTTGGTCTGGCACTGGGCCTGCCGGGTCATATCGTGTTCCGTCAGCCTTTCCCGGGCCCGGGTCTGGCCATCCGCATTATCGGTGCGGTCGACAAGGAGAAGCTCGAGATCCTCAAAAACGCCGATGCCATCGTGCGCGAGGAGCTGGATGCCTACAACCAGCGCCTGTTTGAGCAGACCGGCGAGCGCAACTCCGAGCACAGCTGCTGGCAGTATTTCGCGGTCCTGCCCGACATCAAGTCCGTTGGCGTTATGGGCGACGAGCGCACCTATCAGCGCCCGATCATCCTGCGTGCCGTCGAATCCAGTGATGCCATGACCGCCGACTGGGCCAAGCTGCCCTACGATGTGCTGGCCCGCATTTCCGGCCGCATCGTTGCCGAGGTTCCCGGCGCCAACCGCGTGTGCTACGACATTACGTCCAAGCCGCCCGCGACCATTGAGTGGGAATAAGAGAAAACTGGGAATAGAATTCCCAATTTTAGTAGGAACAGCGTAATTAGGTACGCGAATGGGAAGGGGAGTCCCGCGGGACTCCCCTCTGTTTAGATCGAGAATTAGAACGGTAACGTCACGTATGCTTTATGCGTGCTTGCGTTTGTGATACGCGGCTAACGCGATGCCGACTGCGATCAGGGCTGCTGCACTGAAGCAGAGGGATGCCAGGAGTGCCATCTGGTTGTCACCGGTCCGAGGGATTGTTGAGTTGGTGGGAGCGGAGTCGGCATTCTTCTTCCACTGGGCGTACAGGGTGGTGTCCTGGTCTGCGTTCTTCTTGGCGTCGAAGGCCTGCTTGCCTTCCTTGTCGTAGGTCCAGCCCTTGAAGGTATAGCCTTCGGCGGCGGGATCATCGATAAAGGTGATGGGCTTGCCCTTCTCGGTCTGCTTGGTCACACTGTCGCCGTGGCCGTTCATGTCGAAGGTGACATCGACCATTTCGATGATGGGAGTGGAGGGAGCTTCCCAGACAGCCGTGAAGGTGATGTTTTCTTTAGCGGTGTATTCGCCGATAAAGGGATCGGTGCCTTCGGAGCCCTTCATGATCCAGCCAACGAATGTGTAGTCGCCGTCAGTGCCTAGATTAGGGAGTTCGACGACACCGCCTTTGCTCACGGTCTTGGCCTCAGGAGCAGTGCCATATTTGGATTCGAAGGAAACGGTGACCTTTTCCTTTTTGGTCCATTTGGCGTAGACGGTCATGCTTGTAGCGGCGGTACCGTTGAACGAGGTGGTGAGGCTCTCATCGGTGAACCAGCCGCCGAAGTCATAGTCGGTATCGGTGGGCTCGGGCAGGGTGACGGACGTCCCCTTCTTGACCGTAATGGGGTTGATGATCTGGGTTCCGTGGCTGTTCATATTGAAGGTCACGGTGACGGTTTCGTAAAGCTCTGCTTTAGTGAATCGGGTAGTGGGTTTCGAGCCTTCAATGGAAGATGCTGCTTGATTGGTAGGAAGAATATCTTCACCAAAATAGGCGGTTAATACTGATCCATCTTCCGTTGTCAACTCAAGGACAGATGGGTGAATTGTATCTCCGCCGTTATTCGTGAAATGGGCCTCCAGGTGATCGTTCGAGCTATCTATTTTTATTTCAAGCGAAAGGTTCTTTTCATTTGCTTTAACGACGCCATATCCCGGCGCTTTGACTTCATTCCAAGTGGCAATGGGTCCCTCGCCTTCGGCCCAAGCGTAATTCTGGGCGCCGGAGAAGGTGAAAGCGCAAACGCCGACGATGGCTGCGAGCGTGAGGACGAAAACCGTCCGGCGCCTGGCCAAGGTCTCTTTAACCTGTATCTTCATCGTATCCTCCAATTCAAGCGTGCGTTCCCTATTGCAACATTGCATTTCATGTTAACAGAGAATTCTTTTCGGGCATGTCCCTTGCTCGGCTCGGGCTTGCTCTGGGCGGGGATGCTTCGTGGTCTTGATGGGGTGGGTGCCTAATTCGAAGGAGGCAGAATCTGGTTTGGTGGTGCAGAAAAGTAACAAATATGATTTATTAGAGAGGTAATTACATTCAAACGACGCATAGCCAACAAAGATTCGGTTATTCTTTACCAAATCGAAAAAACGCAGCAACACACTGTACGTCGTGTTGCGTTTTACGTTGGTTCAATTCGATGCGATTGGAGCAGACATGAGCTTCATGGATTCCAAATTCTCCAAATGGGGAGAGGTCGAAACTGCAGTTCTCTCCCAATCGCTTGCGAAAAGATTTGCGAGGGTGATGCTGGCGGCAGTGCTGGCAGCATCTTTTCTGCCCGTCGCAGCTTTCGCTGATGCCCCTGCAATCAGTGGCCCAAATCAGATTAAGTACTACATGACTGCACAATATACCAATAGAACATCAAGGTCTAACTATATTTGGGATTGGTCCACTGTGGACGGTGGAGCTATCAAAATCTCGTATCTTGATAGTCTTTATCCAGATCACAGTACCGTTTCTGTAACGGGAACTAAACTCGGCCACGTGACTTTGAAGGTTTCGGGGGGTGATGTGGCTGAGGAACGATTCGATATCGAGATTACAAAGCGTACCGTATATTTGTCTTCCGCGAACTACTCTAAGACCTATGACGGAAGGCCTCTTATCGGAGGAATTAGTGTCGATGGGGACGGTTGGGCTCCTTTTGACGAAGACAGAGTCCAATTCAATAGGACCTCTCGGACGAATGCTGGCGAATCGGAAAATACGTTTGACGTAGTGTTACCTTCAGGTAGTGAGGAATACTTCGAGGAACACTATAATCTTATTATCAGGGGGTATGGTGTCTTGACGGTCGAAAAGCGTCCGGTCAGCCTGACCTCCGCGAGTGGCTCCAAGGAGTACGACGGCAAGCCCTTGACCAATCACAAGGTCACCGTTGGGGAGGCTACCTGGGGCACTGGTTGGGTCGATGGCCAAGGTGCCACCTATTCTTTCACCGGCTCGCAGAAGATCGTCGGCTCCTCCGAGAATACATTCGAATGCATCCCCAACGAGGGAACCAATCTGGACAACTATCAGATCAACAAGACGTATGGAACCCTGACCGTTACCGACCGTAGCGAGAAGTACCAGATCACCCTCACTCCCAATTCCAAGTCCGTGACCTACGATGGCACCGAGAAGTCCGTATCCGGTTTCGAGACCCTGGAGTTCCAGATCAATGGTCAGACCTTCTACGTTTCCGGCGTTGAGGCTTCTGCAGCGGGCACCGATGCGGGCGAGTACCCTGTCAAGGTTTCCGGCCAAGCTGTCGTCATCGATTCCGACGGCAACGACGTGACCGACCAGTTCACCGTGAACATCGACGATGCCAAGCTGACCATCGTCGGGGGCGACTCCGATAAGTCTGCATCCAATCTCCCTCACACCGGCGATAGTGCCGCCCCCTATGCAATGGGCATCTGCGGCGTTGCGATCGCTGCCGGTGCTGGGGCGCTCTTCACGTTCAGAAAGCGCAACAACTATAAATAAGCACGGATACCATTGGTGCAGCTCCATTGAAATGAAGCGCTAAGATAATCAGAAAAGGCACCTTCCCGTCTGGGAAGGTGCCAACTTTGTGCGCCGAGCATGGCATGTCAGAGAGCAAGCGTTTTGTTGAGGGAGTAAATTGTTTGCCAGCAGCCTATGACCATGCTAAATCTGTCTACTATTCAAACAGAAAAACGAGCAGCTCAACATATTTTCCTGCAGAAAAGAATACGGCAGTGCACGCAACGCGGCCGGCCCCTTCCCTTCCTGCCGAAATCCCCACGCCTGCCATCCGCTTTTTCTATGCAAATATTCACAAAAACGCGAAAAAGGAATAAAAATACCTTATCGATTAATTTGACGAGAAAGGGAACACAATGGGTAGACTCGAAGGCAAAGTTGCTATCGTAACGGGCTCCACCAGCGGTATTGGCATCGGTATCGCAAAGGTATACGCAGCCGAGGGCGCAACGGTTGTTATTAGTGGCCGTCGTGCCGAAAAAGGCCAAGTTGTAGTTGATCAAATTGTTGAAGCAGGCGGCAAGGCAAGCTTCCACTATTTCGACATTACCGAACCAGCAAGCATCGAAGCGCTTATTGCAGACACTGTAGAGCAATACGGCAAGCTCGACATTTTGGTAAACAATGCAGCAAACGTTGCCCTCAAGGACGGTCGTGTTGACGAGCTCACCCTTGAAATGTGGGACGCTATTTTGGAAAGCGACCTGCGTGGCACCTTCTATGCAACGAAGTGCGCTATCCCCTACATGAAAGAAATTGGTGGCGGCGCAATCGTAAACATTGGCTCTATGGCATCATGTGCAGGCGACTTAGGTTCTACCGCTTATGCATGCGCCAAGGCGGGCGTAGACATCTTCACGCAATACGTTGCCTTGCAATACGGCAAAGACAACATCCGCTGCAATTGCATCCGTCCAGGCTTGATTGTTACGCCAGAAAACGAGGCGAAGGTTCCTCAGATGCTCAAAGATATCTTCTTGGGTAGCATCATGGTTAACCGCTACGGTTGCCCAGAAGACATTGCTCATGCAGCCGTGTATTTTGGCTCCGATGAAAGTACCTACACCACGGGACAGATCATCAACGTTGACGGCGGCATGAATTCGCACGCTCCAACCGTTGCTCAGTTCCGCCAGATGAATTCCCGCACGTGGTAATTCGTACAGGCGAATAGACCAGTACGAAAGCGCGAACGCGAGAATGCGGAAAGCGTGAACGCATGAACGCATGAACGTGCTAAAGTGTGAAAGCGCGAAGGTGCGCATGACTGAATGCGCGAAAGCACACCACGCACGCAAAAGATTTCTTGCAGATAGAATCTACATGGCCACCCTTTGCGGGTGGCCATGTTTTTTGTGCAGGCAATCTGTTGGCTAAGGCTTATAGGACAAAATGTGTGTCCACGTTGGGGGCATCGGCACAGGTCGATGCCCCTTTTTCAGCCGTTTGAATTTCGTGCCCGCTTTTAACCGCTCGGACAGAATGTGTGTCCGGTTGCCTATCGTTCCCGCAGGCAGATAACCTTTTCCGGAACCGTTAAAAACCCTTTCGGAAGAGGTGCCCATGAAGACCGTCTATTGCCCCTACCGCGGCGGTCGGGCCTTCAGGAGCAGGACGGCCGAGTTCCGGGAGGTCTGACCCATGCCCGAGTGCGTCGACGAGGTCCACAGGGTCGTCTTCGTCGACGGCATATACCTCGCCAGGGACCTCGTCGTCCTCATCGCGCGGTTGCGAAGGTGTGGCCGCAAACCATGGTCCAGCTCTGCCTTTGGCATGCTTTCTCCCAGGTGAACAGGCACATGACTAGCAGGCCGAGGCTGAGGGCGGGGATGCTTCGTGGTCTTGATGGGGTGGGTGCCTAATTCGAAGGAGGCAGAATCTGGTTTGATGGTGCTGAAAAGTAACATATTTGATTTATTAGAGAGGTAATTACATTCAAACGACGCATAGCCAACAAAAACTCGGTTATTATTCACCATATGGAAATAGAGTTTGTAGGTTCTCAGACCGATTGTGGCACATCGAAAAATGCGATTCGTGTAACGCTCGACCCGTCTATTGCCGAATATTACAACATCGTGAAGAACGAAGGTAAATTGACGGTCGAAAAGCGTCCGGTCACCCTGACCTCCGCGAGTGGTTCGAAGGAGTACGACGGCGAGCCGCTGACCAACGACGATGTTATCGTCGGGGGCACTGGTTGGGTCGATGGCCAAGGTGCCACCTATTCTTTCACCGGCTCGCAGAAGATCGTCGGCTCCTCCGAGAATACATTCGAATGCATCCCCAACGAGGGAACCAATCTGGACAACTATCAGATCAACAAGACGTACGGAACCCTGACCGTTACCGACCGTAGCGAGAAGTACCAGATCACCCTCACTCCCAATTCCAAGTCCGTGACCTACGACGGCACCGAGAAGTCCGTATCCGGTTTCGAGGCCCTGGAGTTCCAGATCAATGGTCAGACCTTCTACGTTTCCGGCGTCGAGGCTTCTGCAGCGGGCACCGATGCAGGCGAGTACCCTGTCAAGGTTTCCGGCCAAGCCGTCGTCATCGATTCCGACGGCAACGACGTGACCGACCAGTTCACCGTGAACATCGACGATGCCAAGCTGACCATCGTCGGGGTCGACTCCGATAAGTCTGCATCCAATCTCCCTCACACCGGCTGCGGCCGCCCCCTACGGGATCAGCCGCTTCGGCCGTTCTTCATCCCTTCCAGAACAGCTGGGTGAGTTCTTGGCGGGTGGTGGTGCCGGTTTTCTTCAGAATGTTGTGCACATGGGCCTGCACGGTGCCCAGGGCCAGTTGCGGCGAACTGGCGATGTTCTGGTTGTCCTCGCCCTGCAGCACCTCTTTCAAGATGACGCGCTCGCGCGCGGTCAGGTGACAGTGCTCGCAGAGGGCGAGGAGCAGCTCGTCTACGTATTCTTGGGCATCGGGCGCGTCGGTTCCTTAGAACGGAGGCGCAAGGTGTTGACAGCGGCGCACAGGGCGAAGAAACCAGTTCAATATCAATCCGTCTAGGCGTTAGGACTAGTTAGGATTAGTTAGGATTAGCTAGGATTAGCCAGGGTAAGGTGTGCGGTGAGCTAATGTAATCTGAAAATAATCCTGGTTATTTCTTCTCAAAACTACGGGTGCGTCCCATGCTGTGTGGCGCAAGGGAGCGTCTCGCTCATTTCGGGGCGCTTCATGGGAGCGCGGTCCGCAAGGGGCGGTCCGGCCAACGAATTTTGAAGGAGATTTCAATGGTCAAGGATTACATCGACACCAACGACTTCACAAAAGAAGAGCTGCTCGGCATGGTAGATCTGGCCATCGCCATGAAGGGGCTCATCAAGGAGGGCGGCGAGTACCCGCACCTGCTGAAGGACAAGACCCTCGGCATGATCTTCCAGCAGGTGTCCACCCGTACCCGCATCTCCTTCGAGACGGCCATGAGCGACCTCGGCGGTCACGCCCAGTTCTTCGGACCCGGCTCCATCCAGCTGGGTGGCCATGAGTCCATCGAGGACTCCGGCCGCGTTATGGGAAGCCTCGTCGACATCCTCATGGCCCGCGTCGATCGTCATAAGGATGTAGTGAGCTTGGCGAAGTACTCCGCGGCCCCCGTCATCAACGGCATGAGCGAGTACAACCATCCCACCCAGGAGCTCGGCGACCTCATGACCATGATCGAGAACTTGCCCGCCGGTAAGAAGATCGAGGACTGCAAGTTTGCCTGGATCGGCGATGCCACCCAGACCTGCGCGTCGCTCATGTTCATCTGCACGAAGATGGGCATGGACTTCGTGCAGTTCGGACCGAAGGGGCATCAGATTCCCGACGGCTGCCTGCATATTGGCACCGATGAGGAGCGCGCCGAGTTCGGCAAGCATCTCATGGCTATCGGCGAGGAGAACTGCAAGGTCTCCGGCGGCACCATCACCATTTCCGATGACATCTCCTGCATCGAGGGCGCCGACTTCGTGTACACCGATGTGTGGTACGGCCTCTACGACAGTGAAGTCTCCAGCTCCAGCTACATGGATGTGTTCTATCCGAAGTACCAGGTGACCTGGGATATGATGAACGTTGCCGGTCCGAACAGCATGTTCATGCACTGCCTGCCCGCCAACCGTGGCGAGGAAGTCGTCGACGAGGTCATGGACGATCCCGAGCGCTCCCTGTGCTGGGTCGAGGCCGAGAACCGCAAGCACTCCATTCGCGCCATCCTGGCCACTCTGTGCCCCCAGAGCGAGCCCGACGAGCAGAAGGCTGCGGCATACCGCGCCACCATCAATGAGCGCATGGCCGCTCTCGGTAAGCACGGTCTGTAAGACGTACCAGGTCGGGCGAGCTACGGCTCGCCCGCCTTCGCAGGAGATGGGCGACCTCATGGCCATCGGCGAGGAGAACTGCAAAGTCTCCGACGACAACCGAGTGCATCAAGGGCGCCGACTTCATCTACACCGACGTGTGGTATGGCCTGTACGATGCTTTCTGATGGGCGGCAGCAGATGCTTGTCTCTTGCTGCCCATCATCTGCGCCACTGCGCGTAAGCACTGGCGCCCTGTCTGAAAACGACTGAGCAAAGGATTAAATATGAGTGACGGAAAGAAAAAGCTTTCCTTCCTGACGGTCATTTCGACCATCATCTGCGTCGTCTTCGTTTGCGAGGCCGCCGCTCCTGCTGCTGCCATTGGCAACCAGCAGTTCTTCTGGTGGATCTTCCTGATCCTGACCTTCCTGCTCCCTTACGGCATGGTCGTCGCCGAGCTCGGCACCACCTATGACGGCGAGGGCGGCATTTACGACTGGGTACGCGATGGCCTGGGCGACAAGTGGGGCGCCCGCATTTCGTACTACTACTGGGTCAACTACCCGCTGTGGATCGCCTCGCTGGCGACCATGTTCCCCGACATCCTGGGCATGGTCTTTGGCGTCGAGTTCAACCTGATCGCCAAGATGGGCATCGAGCTCGCCTTCGTGTGGATCGTCTACCTCATGGGCCGCTCCAAGGCGGCCGACTCCGAGTGGGTCCTCAACGGTGGCGCCCTGATCAAGGTCGCCGTTGCCGTCATCGTCGGCGCCCTGGGCATCTGGTATGCCATGGAGAACGGTTTCGCGAGCGACATGTCCGCCGCCACCTTCCTGCCCGAGCTCACCAACACCAACGCCCTGGGCTACCTGTCCATCATCATCTTCAACTTCATGGGCTTCGAGGTTATCTGCACCATGACCGATGATATGGCCGATCCCGCTCGCGATATCCCCAAGGCTATCGTCGTCGGTGGCGTGGCTATTGCCGTCATCTACCTGTTCGCTGGCTTCGGCATCGGCGCCGCCATCCCGGCCGACTCCATCGACCCCGACTACGGCATGATCTTCGCAGTCCAGACCATGGTGGGCGATTCCGTGCTCTTCAAGGTCATCTGCATCGCCTTCCTGATCACCCTGTTCGCCAACATGGCCGCCTGGTCCTTCGGCGTCAACTCCGTCGCCCGCTACGCCGCCGAGCACGGCAACATGCCCAAGGTCTTCGCCTCGATGATCTCCGAGGACGACATGCCCAACGGCGCCAACCTGGTCAACGCCGTCGTCGCCTCCCTGGTCCTCTGCCTGCAGCTCGTTCCCGTCGACGCCATCTCCAACGGCGTCTTCTGGATGCTCTTCGGCACCTCCGTCGTCTTCCTGCTGCTCACCTACATCCCGATGTTCCCGGCGTTCCTCAACCTCCGCAAGAACGACCCCAACCGCGAGCGCATCTTCACGTTCCCGTTCAAGGGCGCGATGATGAAGGTCATGCTGGCCATCCCCTGCATCGAGCTGATCCTGGCCATCGTCGCGACGCTGGCGCCGTTCTCCGCCGCCGAGATCGGCGAGAAGGTCCCGATGATCATCATCTTCATCGTGCTCATGCTCATCGGCGAGGTCGTCCGCGTCGTCAGCGCCAAGGGCCGCGAGACCGAGTACAAGGGCCTCACCCCCGAGCTGGCCGCCCAGCGCCTCGCCGAGGAGGCCGAGGAGAACTAGGGCACCCGGTTCCGGGCACCCCGGCCTCCTCGGAGGTGTGCCCGGGCGACGGGTCCGCCAACCATTCCCCGGGGCGGGTGCAGGCGATAGCTCCGGCAGCCGCCGACCGCCCCGACCCCTCTCCCGTATCCCTCGTGCGCCCTGTCTCCGCGCACCTGGCTACGTCGTCGCCCGCCGGTGCGACCCCGTGAAAACCGGCGCCGGGCGCCCCGACCTCTGCCGGGGGACGGGCGCCCGCCATCTCTTGGTCCTAGGCCGCGGGCAGCCCGCCCGCGGCAGACGATCGTCCGGTTTGGAGGAAATCTTATGCGTACGATCACCGAGTCCGAGTCCACCCCTAGGGCCGACGGCTTCTTCATGCCCGCCGAGTTCGCCCCCCAGGACCGCGTGTGGATGGGCTGGCCCCACCGCACCGACACCTGGGCCCACGGCGCCAAGCCCGCCCAGAAGTGTTAGCGTCAATCTATTTTTCACCAGTTTCGCTAAACAGGCGCGCCGTTCGCGCAAAGGCGGTTTCACCGGTTGCGCTAACGTATTTT